>JAPLBJ010000028.1 GCA_026392845.1 Actinomycetota bacterium | reverse complement strand
GAGGCGCCACTAGGGAAATTACGCCTAAATAGTGGTGTTTCGTTCACTAATTGTTCACTTATTAAGCCTCGCATGTTAGGTTCAGTCTGTTCTGGGTCGCCTGTGACCCGGCTACTGAGTACGAAACCCTCGTGCTACTACTCAGTAAAGTGCAAAAGAAAGAGTGAATGCAGTGAATAAAAGAAATACTTTCTCGCCTCTGACTCGCAGAGGAATGTTGGCATTCGTTGCGGGAATCGCGGTGAGCACACTTGCTATTACCGCTCTACCAGCAACTGCTGCAAGTGATCCCGGCGTTAGTGCAACCGAAATTGTCTTCGGTATGCAATTGCCACAATCAGGTGCGGCTAGCCCTGGTTACAACAAGGTAGATGATGCAATGCGCGGCTACTTTGATTATGTGAATTCAAAAGGTGGAATTTATGGACGCAAGGTTCGCCTTGTAGTCAAAGATGATCAGTACAAGGCAGGCCTAACTGTCTCTAGCGCGTCATCACTTATCAATAAAGATAAGGTCTTTGCATTTATCGGAAGCGTTGGAACACAGACACATATTTCTGTTATCGGAGATATCAACCGTCGTGGAATTCCTGACCTTTTCGTCAATAGTGGTTACAGCGGTTTTTATACAGATCCAAAGGTCTATCCAAATTCATTTGGCGGCCTTGGAACATATGTTGTTGAGTCAAAGATTGTTGGTAAGTATCTCAAGGATACATATCCAACAAAGAAGATTGGTATTTTGTATCAGACCGATGACTTTGGTCGTAACGCGCTCGCTGGTTTCACAACAGCTGGACTTACATTTGAAGCCAAGAAAACAGCAGTGAACTTCATTGCTGGTACTCAAGGCTCACTCGGTCTTACAAGCCAACTCACTGCCCTTAAGGCAAACGGAGTTGAAATCGTCATAGTTGCCGCTGTTGCATCCGCAACAGCTATTGCGGTATCAACAGCTGCACAACTTGGTTACAAGCCAGAAAAATGGGTAGTAACAAGTGTTGGTTCGCCACAGATGAGTATGTAGTTGCATTCAAGAAAATCAACGATGATTTCAACAAGGGTCCAGATAAGAAATGGGATAACAACGTTCTTCAAGGAATGAACATTGCGTATATGGCTACTTCAGCACTCTTTGGTGTTGGTAAGAACCTAACTCGCAAGGGCCTTGTTTCATATATTGAAAACAATGGTTCAAAGATCAGCAGCGCTGCACTTTCACCGCTGGGTTACTCCAGAACAACTCACGAAGCATTCACTAGCTTCTGGATTGGTGCGTATGACGCTACAACTGTCTTGAAGCCAATTGATGGCACTCGTGTTCTATACACAACTGATTCAGGAACTGGACCAGTCACTGTTTCAAATTATGTGCGTCCTGCGCTACCCGTAGACGCAATTGCGAAGGGTGCGTAAGTAACCATGAAAAATATATCAATGCGTAAGTTCATTGCAACACTTGGTGCAACTGCACTCATTGTTGGTGGAACGCTCACACTTATCCCATCAGCAAATGCAGCAGAGCCAGTTGTTGAAACAACTGCTGGAAAGCTCACCAATGGTGCTGCTTACACAATGAAGGTGCCTGCACGTTTCAACGGCACATTCTTTGTATGGAATCATGGATTCCGTCCATCGTTTCCATATCCTGGCTACACAGTTCCAACTGGAGTTGAAGAGCTAACGCCTTACAGCCAGAACCTCAAAGCAGATGTCACTGCACAGATGCTCAAGGCAGGTTACGGTGTTGCGGCATACGATCGTGTAACTGCTGGCATGCATGGCTGGAACACAACTGAGAGCGTAGAGATGCTCAAAGATATGGTTGATACTGCTCGCGCCAAGTACACAACTATCAAAAAGGTAGTTGTCTACGGCTCATCAGGTGCCGCCCCAGTTATCAATCAATTCATTGAGAAGTATCCAGATAAGGCCGATGCTGTTGGCTTGATGGCGGGACTGACAACTCCATCAGCTGCACTTCAGTCACTATGCGATTACTTCTACTTACTCAGCGTCTTTGCTGACCCAACCATTAAGGGTTGCGCAGCATTTGGCGTTGCAAAGGGGCCTGCAGGACATATGGCAGCCCTTGGCGAACTGCAAAAAGCCGGAGCACTTCTTACTGCATGGAGCAAGGATCTTGGCGCAAAGCCACTTGCATACCCAGCACCACTAGCCGCTGCAGGAATTCCACAACGATCAGCTCTGCTTCTTGCAGGTTTGATTGTTGGAATCCCAACAAAGAGTGCTCATATGGATGGAATCTCAACTTCTGCAGTAATTCTTGAACACAGCATCAATGCAACAGTTGCAATTCTTGAAAACTCACAAGATGCACTTGGTACTGGAACACTTGCTGGCCAAGCAATTGGCGAAATCACAGGCGCAGGTTTCTATGACAATACCAAGACAGATTGGTCAGCACTTCTTAGTGCTGCAGATTCTGGCCGCTTCAACTTGGGTCTATCTGGTGATGATGCGATTGCAGGAATGCTTGGCGTCTTAAGGTTAGTACCACGCGTCAAAGGTGATCCTGCAGCAATGGCAAAGTTTGCTGCTCTCGATAAGATCAACTACACATCAGACAAGCCAACAATCTTGCTTTCAAATGAAGCAGATCGTCTTGTCTTTGCAGGAAATAGCGCACTCTATGTAGACAATGCACAAGCGTCATACAAAGCACGTCTTGCTAAATACAAGGCTGGAACAGGCACAAAGCCAGCGTGGAACACACTTGCTTTGTATGCTCTTACGCCAGAGATCTATACCAAGTACACAGATGCAGGCCTTCCTGATTTCACTTCAGCAGTTGCAGAATCAGGTGTTGGTCACCAATCATTTACTCAGGCCCAGATGATGGGGTGGATTAAGTTATTGGCACAATCTGCAAAGACAGGTAAGGCTCCAAGTCAGAAATTTGTTGGTTCATCAATCTTTGCCAAGATTGATCCAAACCTAAATACAGATCCTGACTACCTACCAACTCTCTTGAAATATAAGAGATAAGTAGAAAATATCAAGGGCAGGGCTTCGGGAAACCGGGGCCCTGTTCTTTTTTCTTTGCCGATACCCTTAGACCATGATCTCTGTTGCAACTGCCGAAGAGATGCACGCACTCGGCGTGCGTATTGGGCAATCACTGGCAGCAGGAGATCTCTTACTCATCAACGGCCCACTCGGCGCTGGAAAAACAGTATTAGCACAAGGTATTGGGCAGGCTCTGGGTCATAACGACATTACTTCGCCCACATTTGTGATTTCGCGAGTTCACAAAGGCGCGCTCTCGCTTATCCATGTTGATGCATATCGCCTAGTAGATTCAAAAAATCCTAACCTTTATTTAGATGATCTTGATTTAGATTCACAACGAGAAAGTGCTGTCATTATTATCGAATGGGGCGGGCACGAATCCGCTCGCCTCGATGATGAACGCCTTGAAATATTTATAGATCGAAGCGAAGAAACGCGAAAGGTGAGTGCCACAGGTATTGGCCCACGTTGGCAAGGTTTCTCATTATGAGCACATCACTTGTTATCGATACCTCAACAAATCGCACTGTCGTTGGCCTTGTTACCGATGGAAAACTCATCTGGAGCGGACATCGCGATGGTGCAACAGCGCACGGTCCATCACTTCCGCTACTAGTAGCAGAGGCAATTGCTCAACACAGCATTGACCAAGTCATTGTTGGAATGGGTCCAGGACCTTTTACTGGACTGCGCGTTGGTATTGCATTCGCACACACATTTGCGCGTGCACGAAATATCAAAGTTATTGGAGTGTGTTCACTCGATGCAATTGCAGCACAAGTAGATGAGAAAGATTTTATTGTTGCAACTAATGCTCGTCGTAAAGAGTGGTACTGGGCTCGCTATTCAAATGGAGTTCGAATAGGCAAACCAGCAGTGAATTTTCCGGCCGATGTTGAAAAACTAGGAACAACCGTTCACTTTGGACTTTTCCCAGATTTTATTGCGATGACTAATCTTGCAACGCAAGGCTCAATATCAGAGCCGATGTATTTACGTCGCCCAGATGCCGTATCAACGGCGGATCGCACATGATTACCTATCGCGAAGCTAGTGCACTCGATATTCCAGTGCTGACATCTATGGAGAAAATTCTCTTTCCAGAATCTCCGTGGTCAACTGCGCAATTCAAAGAAGAATTTGCTGGCGTTCCGCGCACACGCTATTTCTGCGTTGCAATAGATGGCGAAAACATAATCGGCTATGCAGGTGTCATGGTGATTGCCCCTGGCGTCGAGGCAGACATACTCACCGTTGGAGTTCTCGAAACATATAGAAAACAAGGCATAGGACGCGCCTTTATGGACCAAATAGAGGCATGGTCTGTGCAACGCGGTGCACCAGCAATGATGCTCGAAGTCGATGTGGAAAATATCGCAGCTGTTGCACTCTATGAAAGCCTGGGTTATTCAAAGATTTCTACCCGAAAAGATTACTACGGCCCGTCTCTAGATGCTTTTGTTATGCGCAAAGAGTTAGTGCGCACATGAGCCAACCAATAGTTCTAGGAATTGAAACATCGTGCGACGAAACAGCAATCGGTATTGTTCAGGGTCGTACCTTGCTTGCAAATGTCATTGCATCCAGCGTGCAAGAACATGCACGCTTTGGTGGAGTTGTCCCTGAAATTGCGAGCCGTGCACACCTAGAAGCGATGATGCCAAGCATTGAGAAAGCACTTGTAGATTCAAAACTGTCACTTGCTGATATTGATGCAGTTGCAGTCACTGCCGGTCCTGGTTTAGTTGGTGCACTCCTAGTTGGTGTTGCCTCCGCTAGTGGATTAGCACTTGGACTTGGGAAACCTTTATATGGAGTCAATCATTTAGCAGCACATGTCAGTGTTGATTTCCTAACCCATGATCAACCGCTTGATCCAACTATCGCATTACTCGTTAGTGGAGGTCATTCATCACTTCTACAAGTAGATGACATCACCCAAACCATTACAAAACTTGGTGCAACTATGGATGATGCCGCAGGTGAGGCATTCGACAAGATTGCTCGCGTAATGCAGTTAGGTTTTCCTGGTGGTCCGGCAATAGATGCACTGGCAAAATCTGGAAATGCAACCGCAATAAATTTCCCTCGCGGCCTTACAACGTCGCAAGATTGGGAAACACGTCCATTCGATTTCTCATTTTCAGGACTCAAAACTGCAGTTGCTAGATATTTAGAATCAACGCCAGATTATGCAAAAGCAGATGTCGCAGCCTCTTTCCAAGAATCAGTTGTTGACGTACTGATGCTCAAGGCAATTGCAGCATGTAAAGAAAGCGGTATTGATTCACTAGTAATTGCTGGCGGAGTTGCTGCTAATTCAAGGCTTCGTGTAGTCGCTTCCGAGCGCTGCGAAAATGCAGGAATCCGCCTTCGAATCCCAAGTCCTGCTTTATGTACCGACAACGGCGCAATGGTTGCCGCCCTTGGTTCGCTAATGGTTGCAGCAGGTAGATCACCTAGCTCAATAGCTTTTGACGCTGATTCAGGCTTACCTGTTACAACAGTTGCCCTCTAGCTATCTCTTCGCTTTAGATAGAGCTTTTAGAGCCTGAATATGCGCAGCCCTTGCAAGCAAGCGCGCTTCCTTTGCTTTCTGATTATCTGCTGCCAATTTTGCTTTATACGCTTGGGCTGCTGCAACTAATTCGTTAGGAGTATTACGTTCTTCACTTGAATAGTTAGTCAGAAAGTTCGTAAAGCCACGTCGCTCTCTTGGTGTAATGTTTTCAATTGCAAGAATCTTGAGATCAGAATTCTTCACAATAGTATTGTTAATCAGAGTTATTTGAGAAATTCTAATCACAATGTTTGCGGTATTGACAGCATCGCACATTGTTATGAAATTTAACTCTTTAGGCTTGATCTTGTCTATCAAATCATTTACCAATACAAGATTTATACTTGTTACTCCTGGAATACCTGCAGTTTTATAGGTTTCAATTGTTGGCTTCTCAATCGCTAGTGCTGCGAGTTCCACTATTGTGTAACCTGCATTAATTAGTTCATCTACTGCAATTACATGATTTTGCAGAGCCTCAAGAGCCTTTGCCTTTTCACTTGCAGCTTTTGCATCGGCTTCAGCGCGAGCCTTAGCAGCGGCCTTGAACCATTGTAAGTAAGTGAGGTAAATCGTTCAATATCGAAAGAATTCGCCTCGATGTTGAGCAGACCACTTGGAATGGTTATTGATGTTAGGGATCGTGCATTTTTGAATGCTTCGGAACCAATAGTTTTCAAGCTCGCAGGAAGGGTGACTGTTGATAGAGCAGTGGCGCTATCAAAGGCATTTGAGCCAATTGTTTCGACATTTCCCAGAATTTGTACATTTCGCAGGGTTGATCCTTTTAGAAAATCAAAACTACCCAAGGCCATACTTGAATTAGTTGTAAATGTCTCTACAGGTGAACCAAGAAATACATTCGCTCCAATACTTTGCAAGCTTGCCGGGAAAGTAATTGATTTGAGCGCTGTATTAGTAAAAGCATTAGCTCCAATACTTATCACAGTATTTGGAAGCGTGAGTTGTGCCAGATATATATTTCTAGCAAAAGCGAAATTACTGATGCTCTCAATATTTGCAAATATGGAAACGCTACGTAATGAATTATCTGCTAGAAACCCATCAGGTAGAGTAGTACTTGAATAAGTAGTAAAAGTCTCCACAGAAGTTACATATAAGTATGCACTAGACGTAATTGTTTCAAGACTTGCAGGCAGAATGACTTCTCTGATGCGCGTACTGTCGAAAGCAGATCCACCTATGCTTTTTAATCCTTCTGGAAAAATCACTTTAGTAATTGTTGTATTGGTCCAGAAAGCAATATATGCAATGGAAGTAACTGAAGTATCTAATGAGAATTCTCCGCTACATCCACCACCGCTTGTGAGATTTCCCCCGGTTGTTGGAGTTTCAGTTGGCCCAAAAGTCCCTAGATATCGAACGGTGTACGTTCCTGTGTTACAAGGGAATATAAAATCAGTTGTTGGATCTGCTGCATTAGCTGTTGTATTAGAAAATAAGCTGCCACAAACAATGAGGGCAAGTGTGAGGACGATGCGCATGCGTGCGTACGCTGTGTCGATCCATTGATTATTGATTCAGGTGCACAAACCTCTCCGTTTGTATCTGCTTTCGTAAGCAAGGGGCAAACATATAGGCACATAGTGATGAAGGCACCATTTGCCCCCTAGGGATGTACCGATTCTGGACTCAATGCGTGTCCAGGGCCCCAACCAGGCCTCTAATTTGCCCCCGGGAATAGCCTCGCCTAGAGTTGGCGTTAGCACTCTAGGGTCGAGTCTGCTAATCGGGCAGATCCCCACGAGGAAGTATCACCACTAGTAATAAGGAGAAAGCCATGGCCGTAGCCATAAAGCCACTAGAAGATCGCATCGTTGTAAAGGCATCAGAGGCCGAGACAACTACTGCATCAGGTCTTGTTATTCCTGATACTGCAAAGGAGAAGCCACAAGAGGGCACAGTCGTTGCAGTAGGACCAGGTCGCTTTGATGATGGTGTCCGTGTTCCTATGGATGTCAAAGTTGGCGACGTTGTTCTTTACAGCAAGTACGGCGGAACTGAAGTTAAGTACAACAACGAGGAGTACTTAGTACTTTCAGCTCGTGACATTCTCGCTGTAATCGAGAAGTAGTAATGGGAAAAATTCTTGAATTCGACGAGCATGCTCGTCGCGCAATGGAACGTGGTGTCAACATTCTTGCTGACACCGTCAAGGTAACTCTGGGACCTAAGGGTCGCAACGTAGTTATCTCAAAGTCATTTGGCGCACCAACAATTACTAACGACGGCGTGACAATTGCGAAAGAGATTGAACTCTCTGACCCAGTTGAGAACATGGGCGCACAGTTGGTAAAAGAAGTTGCCACAAAGACAAATGATGTTGCTGGCGATGGAACTACTACTGCGACAGTGCTTGCACAAGCAATGGTCAAAGAGGGTCTTCGCAACTTAGCAGCGGGCGCACAGCCAATGGATTTGAAGCAGGGAATTGAAGCAGCTGTTGTTGCTATCTCTGCTCGCTTGGCTGAAAATGCAACTGTTGTAAAAGACAAGGCACAGATTGCAGATGTTGCAACCATTTCAGCGCAAGATCGCGTTATCGGTGACCTCATTGCAGAAGCAATGGATAAGGTCGGCAAAGATGGCGTTATCACTGTTGA
>JAPLBJ010000007.1 GCA_026392845.1 Actinomycetota bacterium | reverse complement strand
GAGAAATGCAGCAGCTAATGCAAAGCCAGTTGCGATTGTGAAAATTGCTGGAACGCCAGCGATGGAACCTGCAACTCCTACCACTGCAAATATCAGACCAACGCTTTGTGCAAATTGCGGTGGTCGCACATCTTCAGTCTTCGCCTCGCCCTTGATGCGCGGCTTAACAAGTGTGCGAAAGATAAATGCATATGGTGTGAACTGCGGACCGCGGAACGCCCCGATTGCAAAGACAATTCCTTGCGCGATAAGGATCCACGTCTGACCACTGATAAGCGCCGTTGCTAATACAAGTGTTGTCAGTACTGCTGAGAAACGAGGACCACGAGCATCAATTACAGTTGGTGTAGTGGTCTTCTTGGTTTGTATCTGTGTCATGTAAAGTTCCTTTGTTTGTCGAATTGTGTAAATGAAAAAGTTGAAAAATGAAAACTTTTACAATTACATTCGACACAGCGAGCAGGCAAGACGGCCGAAATCTAATACTCGGCGCTTGGTGAACTCGTTAGGGAACATGTGCAAAGAATAAAGTAGATGAAGTTTTAGCGCCACTTGCGAAGGATTTGCAGGTATTACACAATCGCTGCGAGAGCTTTGAGCACCTGATCACGCTTAGGAGTACCCATCGCGCGGCCTACTTCAACACCTGCGCTATTCAAGAAAAGAGTTGTTGGAGTAGAACGAATATCGAGCCGTCGAACTAATTCCAGATGTGATTCTGCATCGATGTGGGCATAGTGAATCTCGGGCATCGTTTCGACCATGTGCTCGAGCAAAACTCTTGTTGCCCGACATGGTGAACAAAATGCCGATGAGAACTGCACCATCGTTGCCTTTGATCCCAGTGGGGTGCCAATGATTTGTGCGGTAAGAGTTGGGCCATGCAGGCTCTTCTTAGCGCGAAATTCTCCGCGGGAGCGTGTGTACCAAATACCGAAAGCGCTCGATGCGAGCAGCGCAATCGCGATTGGAATCAATGATTTCACGAGAGTAGTCTCTCCCACTTAGCGTGAAAAAGAAACCAGAAAATAGGAGGCGCGCATGTCACGAGTGTTGTTGCTAACTAACACTTCTGGTGCCAGCGCAGAAGTACTTCCAGCCCTTGCTTTGCTACAGCATCAAGTTCGCATCATGCCCGCTGAGGCAAGCATTCTCGTTGATGCACCCGATATGGATGTAGTTCTAGTTGATGCACGTCGCGAATTACCAGCAGCAAAATCACTAACAACATTGCTCACTTCAACTGGTCTTGGTTGTCCCGTCATTGCAATTGCAACAGAAGGTGCACTTAGTGCGGTAAGTGCTGACTGGGGAATCGATGATGTCATTCTCGATACAGCGGGGCCTGCAGAAGTCGATGCGCGAATTCGTATTGCAATTGGTCGCTACTTAGCCCTAATAACTTCAACTGATCCATCGACTGGTGAGATTCGCACAGGCGATGTTGTCATCGATGAAAATTCTTACACTGCACGTATCAAGGGTCGCGCACTGGACCTAACTTTCAAAGAGTTTGAACTTCTCAAGTATTTAGCCCAACATCCTGGCCGTGTTTTTTCTCGCGCACAGTTATTGCAAGAAATATGGGGCTATGACTATTTCGGTGGAACACGAACTGTCGATGTTCATATTCGTCGCTTACGTTCAAAGCTTGGCCCAGAATTTGAATCAATAATCGGCACCGTTCGAAATGTTGGATATCGCTTTACCTTGCCTAGTGCAGGCAAAGAGAGTTCTCTCTCCGAGCGCGTTTAGTACTTATGCGCCATATCCTCAAGATTCACCGCTCACTTACTAGTGCGCTGCCAACTCAAGAACACTCATTTGAAATAGTAACTTTCGACGCTGCTATCCATAAAGAGAAATGGCTTGCGCTCAACAACACAATATTTGCCCATCACCCAGATCAAGGTAATTGGGTTATGGAAGATCTAGAAAATCGTTTGGCTGAAAATTGGTTTGATCCAAAGGGCTTTTTTCTTGCTCTCAAAGATGGAGAAGTAATTGGTTGTTGCTGGACAAAGATTCATCACGATCTAGTAAATCAAGAACCAGTTGGTGAGCTCTATGTTGTTGGAGTGCATCCAGACCACGCCCACCAAGGTATTGGCCGCGCAGTATCAATTGCAGCAATCAATTTTTTGGTCGCAACGGGTATCAAAGAATCAATGCTCTATGTCGATGCAGATAACGAAAAGGGTTTAGCACTCTACGCATCCCTTGGCTACAACTAGCTAAAGCTTTGTAAACCCTTTTGGACATTTAGGATCGATTGCATTGATTTTTCTTGTGGTTATACCTTTAGAACACGTAATAGTGGTTCTCTTAGGTTTCACTATTTTTGTGGCTGGTACGGAAGCAACCGGGGTTGGACTTGCGGTTTGAGGTGCGGTGTCCCCTTGAGTTAGCTTTACTTTGATTGTAGGGAATGAGAATGTAAAGCCAACAGCGCTGAGATGAATCCACCCATTATTTTCTGTAACTGTCGTCGTCGCGACACTTTTTTGCGCTCCATCAGCAGAGGTGATGCTCACGGTTGCTGAGATTGGCGCGGTACTAAATTTATAGATACATCGCGCAACTTTAGAATCAATAAATAGGTTGTACTTTCCTTGGAATACTTTTCCATCTGGCAAATAATGCAATGAGGCTACGCTGTAATCTAAAGTTCCAGATTTCTCATTATAAATTGGAGGAGATGCTGTATAAGTAGTCGAATTAGTTGTAATAAAGCCAGCTAACGTCTTAGAAGTTTTGATACAACTACTTGCTGCTTGCATGTCATATTCGGGCAGGTTATAAAAAATCCACTGTGAAGGATTTGCCACTGCTTTGTCATTCAAATATTTTGCCCAAAGATTTAGTGCCTCCATGGAGGAAATTCCACTTGGCCGTGGATGCACGGTTGAGCCAAGCGTGCCTTGCAGATTTGAATTTTTCTTCTCTACCTCAGTGAAGTTACTTGGTTCAGTCCAGCCAGCAGCTATGGGTACCCGCGTAGATAAACCTTTCATATCTACCCGTGTTCCATAATCAGTCAATTCATAATCAATTTCAGGAGAATCGATGCGTCCATGCATCCAACCATTGATTACTTTTGAAAATCTAATAACCATTCCGAATTGCACATCATCGGGGAAGGTTTGCCGAAGTGCACAAACCCCGTTACCTACAATCGCACATACATCAAAGGGCAATTGACTCGGATGGCCAATTGAAACTGAGTCGTAACCTTCCCGCTTAGTGATTTCGGGGACATTTGCCTTGTAACGTGAATCACGAACGATATTCACTGGATATATCCCTGCGCGAAAATCCCCTTGTTCAATTGGTTGCCAACTTTTTCCTTCTTTTTTAAGTGAGCCAACACGTGAAACTATTGCTACGAAATTTGTGGAACCACCGCCGTGCTTAATGTTTGGAATTTCCCAGACTCCTGAAACTGATCCCTGCGGTAATCCCTGTGCTGGATCTGCAATGAATGGGTGCTCTACTTTTTCAGGTATTGATTCTCTGTAAATACCTTTGATGCGCGCAGGCGCACCAGGGGCAATTGCGTAAACACTTTCAATGCAGTCAACTTCAGTAGAACTCTTGCATGGTGGCATCAATGAGTAATACTTCATAAAGCTTGCTTTGGCACACGATGGATCATCTAAGCCGTTACAAAAAGACTCCGCACTTTGACGCCCAGTTGAGATTGAATAACTGTAAAGCAATGTAGGCATTCGTAAAGTATCAGCATTGTCTTCAAAGAAAACACCTATTCTATTTTTTGAATCCGAATTTGAAGCACCTTGTAAACTATATTGTTCATCTGGAACAGAATCGGCTGCACTGATTGCTGGATAAACCAGTAATTGCGACAGGAAAATAAGACTGGCGGCAATTACTTTTTTCATAGTAGAAAGCATACATTTCTGCCAACTTCTCGGCACCTGCTAGCACTGCGTGAGTTCGGCGCACATCTTTCTAAATGCAACAGTATGAGCGTCAACGTCAGCAGCGGTTGTAGCTGGTGACATCAGCGCCATATTGTGAAATGGCGTAATCAAAAATCCATCATTGAGCATACGCAGGTGAATGTATTGCTCGAGTTCGAAATCTCCGGCATCAGATGCTTCGCGTCCAGTACGAGGTGCGCTCTTTGCAAATAAGTATTCACCACGCGCACCTAAACGATTACATGTCCAAGGCAGATTGAATTCTTTGATTGCAGCATCTACTCCATCAGACCAACGTGTTCCAAGTTCGATCATGCGTGCAAAGTTTTCTTCCGTTAGAACTTGCGTAAGAGTTGCACGCATCGATGCAAGTGAGAGGGCGTTTCCTGCAAGTGTTCCACCAATTCCACCAGTATCAATTATTTCTAGTTCTACTTTTGCAGCAATAGAAGCAGCAACTTCGCGAGTCATGCCAAAAGTTCCAGTTGGAATTCCTCCACCAATTGCTTTACCAATGGTGAGGAAATCTGGCTTGAGGCCAAGGTCGGCAGTCATTCCACCTGCACCAACAGAGATTGTGTGTGTTTCATCAATAATGAGTAGTGCGCCATATTTCTTTGCGTGTTTTTCAACTGCATATAAATAGCCATCTTCTGGCAAAACGATTCCTACATTTGTCATTGCAGGTTCCATCAAAATTGCTGCAACATCGCCCTTAGCAAGGGCTGCCTCCATTGCCGCTAAATCATTGAATTCAACTACTCGTGTTGTCTGATCGAGTGCAACAGGTGCACCAAGGTTTCCCTCGCGAGCAACTGTGTTTCCTGCATCATCAAGTGTTGCAAAAGTTTCATCGACGCTACCGTGATAGCAGCGATCAATAACAATGATCTTTGATTTTCCAGTAATCAAGCGGCAATAGCGCAAGACGTGACGGTTGGCATCTGTTGCTGAAACCGTAAATTGCCACAGTGGGAGACCAAAGCGACGTGATAGTTCGCTAGAAACAATTGAAGCATCGGCCGTTGGCAACATTGCAGTAATTCCGCGTCCTGCTTGTTCGCGAATTGCAGCAACAGTTGCATCAGGTGAATGGCCTGTCATTGAACCTGTATCACCTAAGCAAAAATCAATATAAGTATTTCCATCGACATCACTGAAGTGCGCACCTTTTGCCTCCTTGACGAATACTGGATAAGCACCTGGCCACTTAGCCATCCAAGACATAGGAACGCCACCAGGCATTACGCCTTTAGCTTCTGCAAACATTTTCCCGCTAACAGGGTGTTGTTCGAGGAAGCGTGCATCCTCTTTAGCGCGTAGTGCAGCAAGTAGTTTGCGATCAATCATGTGAAAATAACCTATCCCTATTCTTCGTTGAAGACGAAAAGTGCTTCTAAATAATATTCACCAGTGATGCCAAGGTTGGCAGCATCTGGTGGCGCAGTTTGAGGTTCGATACACATAAATTCTGGATCTTCTGTGTAAACAACCCACCACTCTGAATCTGATTCAACAGAGATTCGCGCAACATCTTCCCAAACAATAGAAGGTGTTCCGATAACTCCTGTGAATGCATCAACCCACGGTTGTTCAATAGGTTTTACAAGAGGTAAAACGTTGATGCCGTGCTCATCACGCGCCAACATTTGTTGTGCGGAAAATTCAACTTCGCCACTACCGCCGCGATCTAAATCGCGCGGGAAACATGGATGAAAACCAAGCCATGCAGGTAGTTCGCAATCACCTGGGTCGTATTCAACTGACCAACGAATTGCATCATCGAGAACTTCAATCGTTTGTTCAACAGTTGCACCGCCATATGGTTTTGGAAGATGCAACATCGAACGGCCTGGACCAATTTCTTGCCATGACGATGTGGGACCAAATCCATGAATTGCGTGTGGTGGATCAAAGGTGGCTGGCAATTGAAATTCTTGCCCAGCAGGATTTCTAATAATTCCATCGCGAATTCGCCCAGCCCATGGAGCCATTGCATACCAACCCCAGTTCAGGTTTCCGCCGCGAAATGGCATTGCAAATTCAATATCGCGCCATTTGATTGAAGCAATTCGTGCACCTTGATCTAAGTCAATTGCTACTTGAAACTCTGCATCATCGATGAATTGCATTTTTATCCCATCACTTCGAGTAGTTCATGTTTGCGCGGAGGTTGTGCACCTGCACGTGAACATGTAATTGCTGCAGCGTGCGCTGCTAATTGCAATACACCTTTGAGCGTATCTCCTTCGAGTGCGCTAACACCACCTTTTGTGATGGCTTCAACAATAATTGCACCAACTGTGTCACCCGCACCGACTGTATCGACCACATCAACTTTGACACCATCTACTTCCACGCATGAATTTGCTGTGCAACCCATCAAGCCTTTGTCGCCGCGAGTAATAACTACGAGTGCGACACCTTGTGAAATCCAACGGTCTGCAACACTTTGTTGACTCTGCCCCGGATATAGCCAAGCAATGTCGTCATCGCTAACTTTTACGACTGATGAAATACCAACCCATTTTTCAACAGCCTGGCAGTATTTTTCACGATCTCCCATAACCGATGGGCGAATATTTGGATCAAAAACAATTGGCGCAAACTCACCGACGACAACAGCCCATGTATATAAGACCGAAGCAGCAGGCTCAATCACTGTTACCAATGTGCCGATGTGTAGAACTGATGGCTTGAGTCTCTCAGGATCTGGCAACCACGAAGTATCAAAATCAAATGTAGCTGTGCCATCAATCAAGAATTCATAGGTTGCACTACCGCTAGCGGATAACGTGACAGTTGCGGTACACGTTGGTTTATCGCTGCTCTTTGCTAATTTCAAACCAACGTTATCTCGCTCTAATTCTTTACGTGCACTAACGCCATAAGCATCAGTTGATATTCCATCGATAAATTCAACCTCATGGCCAAGGCGCGCTAATGCTTTTGCAGTATTTGCTGGGCCGCCGCCAACCACGTCACCCGTTGGTAATTTATCTATTAGTACTTCACCGCAAACCCAAATACTCAAGTGAGTTCGCCTTTGCGCGCCAAATATTCAGTAATGATTTCAACACCTAATAAATGATCTTGGACTTGTGGCAGACCACTAATCAATAAAATTCCAACTAAGCCAAGACCGCTGACATTGAGTGGTAGTGAGCCACCATGAATTGCATGAGTTTCCTCTGGCATAGCCTTTGCTACATACCAATCAATGCCTTGCTCTTCAGCCAGTACGCGTTCATACATCGTTGAATTTCCAGTTGCCATCGTCACGCGAGCTTTGCGCGAAATCCACCAATCATTTTCAGCAGTCGTCCCCGGCATTGATAGATGAAAGACAACCCACTCTTTCAATCGAACTTCAATAGTTATTGCAAGATTGCGATCTGTTGCAATAGAAGTTGCAATCTGACCAATTTCAATTGCCTCTGCCTGCGTCAGTGACGGCAAAACTAATGTCTGCGCCTCTAGCGCTAAGCCTTGGCTAGTAAAGCCACCCGTCGTTTCGACCATGTGCCAATCTTGCCCTACTGTTTCGCCCATGATCACTATCGCCGAGACTGACCTTGTTGTTCACCCGCTATGCCTTGGAGGCAATGTCTTTGGTTGGGGCGCCGATAAGGGCCAATCTGAAGGCGTTTTAGATGCATATACAAAGCATGGTGGAAATTTCATCGATACCGCCGATGTCTATTCCGAATGGAAAGAGGGCAATGTTGGCGGTGAATCCGAAACGATTATTGGCACATGGGCAAAAGCTCGTGGAAATCGCAGCGAATTAGTTATTGCTACAAAGGTTGCAATGCTTTCAAAGCGCCCAGGGCTTAGCGCTGCAAACATTATTGCGGCCTGCGATGAATCTTTGAAGCGCCTACAAACTGATTACATCGATCTTTATTATTCGCACAAAGATGATGAAGAGACTCCAATTGAAGAGACTCTCAACGCTTACGCTCAATTGATTGCACAAGGCAAAGTTCGCTATATCGCAGCATCAAATTTTGGTGCAGATCGCTTAGCGCAATCGCTGAAGTTTTCTGTCGATAATTCAATTCCGTCTTACGTTGCAGTTCAAGATCACTACAACTTGATGCATCGCACTGAGTTCGAAAGTAATCAAGCTCCCCTATTGGCGCAGAATTCAATTACTTGTATTCCATATTTTGGTCTTGCTCGCGGATTCCTAACAGGCAAATATCGCGCCGGTGTGACTGTTGACTCAATGCGTGCGGGCGGAGTTGCTGAATACCAAACTGAAAAGGGTTACGCAGTAGTGAGTGCACTTGAAGAAATCTCAAAAGTTCACAATTCATCAATTGCAGCAGTTGCCCTTGCTTGGTTACGTGCTCAACCACAAGTCAGCACACCGATTGCCAGTGCGCGCACAGTTGAACAACTTGAAGAAATCATTCAGGTAGTTGAGCTGACTAGTGATGAAGTTGCGAAACTAACAAAACTTAGTTTGTAATTATTGGTTAGTTTGTAATCGCTGGCCCCAGCGCCCACGACGTCTTCTCATTTCGATTTATTACCCATGCCGAATAATCAGCTAATTCCGGTTGACTAAACCAGACCGCACCATCTTGACCACTCACCATTAGAGCAGTTGCTAGTGCATCCGTTAGCCCGCCATCTGGACCAATAACTGTTGCTGACTTTGCGCCGATTGCAATCATTCCTGTGTAGGGATCATTGATATGCGCGCCGCGTTCATAGGTTCCACTCGTTGCGATTGCGCCATCAGTTATTGAAAATACTTGCAGAACTTCTAGACGATTCTCAGGATTTACAACGCCGATAGACCAAGGCTTTACAACATCACCATCGCGAAAGCCGCCGCGCAGTGCAATATCTCCCGCGGCATTTACTTGAACATGCGCCGCACCGGCTTCCACCAACATATTGGCGCAGATATCGGCTGCCCAACCTTTTACATAACCAGATGGATCAAAGCCACCCGCAACTTTCCATGGATCAAATGCGCCATCACTCAAAAATTGCGCTTTAGCGCAAGCATTCCAAACCTCAATTACTTCTGATGTGCAATTATCAATTGCTATCTCACCACGACGAAGCTTCGAAACAACAGATTCAGCTTTATATGTAGAAAAAACTTCGTCGACATGATGCGTAAAGACTCGAACGTCATCTATTGCAGCGCGCAAAGATTTTTCACTCAACTGAGTAGAGGTGGCATCAACAAAAACAACTGTGCCCCAAACTTCTATCTCTTCTTGAACTCGAATCACGATTGAAGTATCTCAGAGTCCAGCTTTAGAGAGTGCTCCTTGTAAGGATTTATACCAACCATAGGATGTGTATGAAGCACCAGATGCGCCTTGGATCGCATCTGATTGTGCAGAAAGAGTTTGCTTGCGCAAGATTGGGACTGCATAGCTTGTAAATCGATCATTGCGACCACTAGGTGCAACGAGCGCTTGCGCATCAGTTATTTTTCCATTGGAGACAGTTATCTGTACTTGCACATTTCCATAACTCACATTGACCACAGGGCCAGTAAAAGTGCCACTAACGCTTTTTGTTGTGGGCGTTGGTGTTGCAGTTTGTGTAGGTGGGGCAGCAGGAGTAGGAGTTTGACTTTGTGTCGTATCTTGCGCAGCCGATGTAGTAACTGCAGCGCTTGAATTATTTTTTGTACTTTTTACTGCTGCCTTCGTCGTAGAAGTTGCTTTCTTCGTTGCAGCTTTTGCAGCTGCCTTAGTTGCAGCAGCGCTTTGCTTAGTAGTCGGTGTTGCAGATGCACTTTGAGTTGGTGTAGATGTTTGTGAACTTGGGGTTGAAGCAGGCGCTGCAGTAGTTGCACTGTTGCCCGATGGATTACCAATTCCTCCGCCAGCCAAATTTATTGTTTGACTCGATGTAAATTGCGGAGGAGTGATTGCCAAAACAGCGCCGAGGCCGCCGACTGTGCCTCCTGCTATCAATAGCGCCCGCTTCATCTGTGCCCCCTAGATTCAGTGACGATCAATCGATCAATCACTTCATTACATAGATTGGCCTGGCAACCTGAGAGAAATCTGAGTCCGCTCTGCATTTGGGGTGCGACTTTATTCGGAGTGAAAAGCAAATGCTTCATCGTGGAATCTATTTTTTGGAACACCAAGGTCTTGAGCAGCCTCACGCACTGCCTCAACCAAAGGGCCAGGACCGCAAATGTAAATGTCGCAATCGGCAAAGCGTGGCACTAACGCCTTGAGGGAGCGCGAATCCATTGGATGATTTTTGCGCGATCCCACTAAATAATGAATGCGAATAGTTCCACCAGAGTTATACGCCAAATAATCAAGCTCTTCGCGCAACACTAAATCTTCTTCCTTAGATGCGCGATAAATAAGGTCCATCTCAACGCCATCTTTGAACTCATCCATAAGTGCTCGAACAGGCGTAATACCTACGCCGCCACCGATTAGAACAATGTGCGGCCGCGTTGATCGCCCTGCCGTAAATGCGCCGTAAGGGCCTTCTACAAAGACGCGAGTATTGCGTTTGAGTAACGCTAGCGAGCGCGAATGATCACCAAGATCTTTTACTGTAATGCGCAAAAAATGCTCTGTTGGTGCAGCTGATAAAGAGTACGGATGTGACATCAAGAAATGTCCACGTGCAAAGAAGCGCCATCCAAAGAACTGTCCGCCCTCTGCTGCCAACTTATGTAAATTGCGCCCGCGCATAATCACAGAGACAACACCTGGTCCTTCAACAACAATCTTGTCCACCTTCAAGTTGTGTCGCATTGAGCGCACAAGTGGAATACCAATTCGCCAAATCAAAATACTGAGTCCCATGAAAATATAGAGCGCAGTCCAATATGCGCGATTGAGTGGATGACCAATAAACATTTGTCCATTGAGAACTTGGTGCATGAAAGATGCAGCGATTGCTAAGTATGTATAAACGTGAATAATCCACCACGTTTCATAACTCATCTTTGCGCGAGCTTTTTTATAAGACGTAACACCGGCCATGATCATCAAAATAAATCCAGCCAGGGCAAACCACATCCAGTCAAAAGTTGTTAGCAATTGCCACATTTCAGAATAGAGCGGTATGTGATCTTGTCCGCCGTATCCCAACAATACAAAGAGCACATGAAAGCCAATAAGAAATAATGAATACGGTCCCAACTTGCGATGCCATGTCACTAAGCGATCATGGCCAACTCCGCGTTCAACCCAAGGAATTCTTGCAACTAAGAAAATTCCAACGATTGCAAAATATGTTCCAACTAGTGCGCAAATACGCGATACCGACTGCACTGTTGAATAGAGCCCAGCAAAATCCGATTGACGTAGCGTCGTGGCCGATAGCGCCAACGTAAGGCCCAAGCCACCCCCTGTAATCAGCGCCGCCCAATCCGTGCCAGCTGCCGAGAACTTACGGAATGTGGATTTCCTATTCATGGGGATAGATAACCCTGTGAACCTGAGAGGTATCTGAGTGGTGGCAGGGGACGCGCTGACCATTAGCGATAAAGAGTGCAACCTCCCATAAGGTTGGCATATGCGCGTATTCATCACCGGTGGAGCAGGTTTTATCGGCTCCCACTTAGCCGATGCCCTTGTGGCCCGTGGTGACGCCGTAACAATCCTGGACAACATGAGCACGGGTTCAGCGGCCAATATCGCGCACCTAGAGGGCACAATCGAAATCATCAAAGGCGATATCCGAGACGTTGCAACAGTTGAAAAGGCAATGGCCAGCGCTGACCTTGTTTTGCATATGGCAGCAGCCCTTGGCGTGAACACAATTTTAGAATCCCCGATTGAATCAGTCTCAACAAATTTCACGGGCAGCGAAGTGGTTCTGCAAGCTGCAACAAAGCTAAAGAAGCGAATCATCATTGCAAGCACATCAGAGATTTATGGCAAGAACCCCAAGCAACCGCTCAATGAATTAGATGATCGCGTTGTTGGCACACCACAAAAGATTCGCTGGACATACTCAGATGCCAAAGCGCTAGAGGAAGCAATCGCTCAAGCACTCTTTTTGACTAAGGGTTTAAAAGTTACAACTGTGCGCCTTTTCAACACAGTCGGCCCACGCCAAACTGGGCGCTACGGAATGGTTGTACCACGCTTTGTGCAAGCAGCACTGGCTGGCCAACCAATAACTATTTACGGTGATGGCACACAGTCACGCGTTTTCTGCCATGTTGCCGATGCAGTAAAAGCAATCCTTTTTCTTGCAGCCGACGATAAATCAATTGGCGAGGTTTATAACATTGGTGGAGTTGGCGAGACAACAATTAAGCAACTTGCCGAAAAGATTATCGAGCGCACTAAATCAACATCAGCAATTACTTACACTGCATACGACGATGCCTACCCTGCTGGTTATGAAGATATGCAACGCCGAGTGCCAGATACAACAAAGGTAAATAATGCAATCGGTTGGAGCCCAGAACACACATTGGATTCAATAATCGACGATGTTGCCGCCGAATTTCGTAAATAGGAGTTACTTCTTTTTATAACCTGTAGGGCAAATCGGGCTAATTCCAGTTACAGATTTTGAGACTTTGCCTTTCACGCACGTAATAGTTTTCTTTATTGGTGCGGCGCTTTTAGTTGCGACAGTAACAGGTTTTGTTCCCTCTTTTTCAAATGAAACTTTGATCGTTGGATTTGAGAAAGTGAAATTTGAAGCGGCTAGATAAATCCAGCCTTGTTCTTTGTCCTCACGCAAAACTACAGTCGCAACGCTTGAGACGCCACCATCTGGATAAGTGATCGCAACATTTGCCTGCAGTGGTTCCTTTGGCAGGTTGTATAAACAGCGCGCTAAATCAGAATTTATGACCAAATTAAAAACACCTTTAGTGACAGATCCATCTGCGTTGTAATGCATTCCCACTACGGAATATTCCAGCGGACTATTGAGCTTTGGAAATGTTGGAACGCCTTGATAGGCCAAAGCATTGGTAGTAATAATTCCAAGCACTCTATTGATACCTGTATAGCAGGGAGGCGATATACCGAAAATATCTAAGGACCAAACGGTGGCGTAACCACTTGCTTTATCCTTTGCCAGAATTCGAAATGGTTCCCACATTTTTTGAGCGATTGGATCGGACGCATAATTATCGCCAATAATTTTTGGCGCTGTTGAAGTAAAACCTGGGTCACCTCGGACTGCAAAGACAGCTAGCTTTGGAATCGTAATTGCATCACCAGAGATAGATATTGAATTAACGTTGTAATCCCATGCATAAGGTTCTATAGAAATATTTGGATTTGCTAAGCGTCCTATGAACCATCCACTAGCGCTCTTATCCATCCGAATAGTTACACCAACATTGGTATCAGGAGAAAAGTATTCTTGTTCACCGCACGTCATATATTCAACGAATACTGGGTCTTTACATTCGTAACCGCCAATATCGCGAATTGCAGAAGTTACTGCTGTTGATGGCTGGACATATTTCTTCAATTCTGACTTTGGAGTAATTGAAAAGGGCACTACTTCCATTTTTAAATTATCAAAAGACGGTACCCAGACCAGCGCCGCGTTTGGTTTAGGTTTGTTATTATTTTGGAAACGCCACCTAACGAAATACTGAACATTGACTAAGAATGCGTCGCTTTCGCCAGCATGGGCAGCACTTGGTGCCTTCCAAATACCGGGAGTTCCACCGTGTGGCAACCCAATTTCAGGAATTGCAGGAGAAGAGTGATTTACATTTAGCGCATCTTCCTTCAGATAGCGATCAAATGTCGCAGTTGATGCCTCACCTTTTTTGCCGATACGAACATCGCTTATGCAAAAAGTATCTCTGTCGGATTCACAATTTGGCATCGTCAACCAAGCTGTCAGTAGAGAGGGGTCGTTTTCGGCCTGAGATTTGCTGGACTGTGCCAATACTTCTTCTTTTCCGCATTTGAAATTTGGATCAGGTGACACACCAAAGCATCCTTTATTCATGATTGAAACCTTCGAACCATTTGGGTGTGACCCAATGTTTACAACCGATCCAACTCTTGGCCAATATGGATTCCCAACAGTAGTTAGTTGCTGACTTCGGTCTTCGCGATTCGGCGGTGTCCATGTTGCCGCATTAGAAACCGTGGCGCTACATAGAGAAAGAATTAGCACTAAAGATGTCAGAGGTGCCAAGAACTTCTTCATGTCTATATTCTCTCGCAGTCACCATGGAATAGATACTTCTTGGCGCATGAAACTTACTAAAGCCCAGTAACTCCGCTTAGTTTTCCTGTTGTATCAAATACATATGGCGCACTCCCGGAAACCGTCTTTGCATCCATAGCGCCGCGTGCCAGATACAACCAAGATCAAAAACGCAATTGGTTGGAGCCCAGCCCACACCTTGGATTCAATCATCGACGATGTTGCCGCCGAGTTCCGTAAGTAGTCCTATTTCTTTAGTTTGCTGATGTGCTCTTCCCACAATGAAATTGCCTTCTGGGGCTCCATCTTTTGAATCTTCTCTATCGGTAATTTCAAAATTTTTGATAATTTCTCAACCAGCCATTGTGGTAATTCTTCTTGAGTAGATTTCTTGTCACTACCTAACGAATCAACTTTGCTCAGAATGACAACAACTTCTTCCAAAGATTTCGTATTTTGATTCTTCGGCAAAGTCTTGAGTCGTGTCCGTACTTCCCTATAAATCTCGTTATCGCTACGCGCACCAATCGCCCATATTTCAGCAACCTCGATGACTTGATGCCCATCGCTATCAATTATGACTCGCCAAATAATTCTCCAGTGACGATCCCCTACTTTGATTTTTCGCCAGCCGATTAGGTCCCCCAATAATGGTTCGCCAACCATTGGGTTTCTTTCCATGTATAAGAATTTCTTCATAAGAGAACGTAGAAGGTGAAGATTTTTCTTAGTTAATCCCTCTAGGTCTTCAATGGCAGCATCAATGAATCGAACTTCGGCACTCTTCTTCATTGCCTACCTATTTCAAAGTATTTGTTGCAATTTCGTGATCAAGCTCTTTTTCGAGTTCTGCACGATCAAAACCGAAAGAAGAAATAAGTTGATCCAAAGTTGTTCGCTTGCCCTGATCTGTTGCAAGACGAGTAATAACAAGTGCAGCACTACGAAGGTCGCGCTCTAGTTCATCAATCTCTTCAAATCGCTTCATGCTCACAACGGCTGCAACAGGTATGCCATGTTTTTGTACAACAACATCGTGTCCATCGGTTGCTTCGCGGATAATTCCTGACACACCAAGTTCGGTTGCTTGAGTAACTGTCAGTGTTTCGAATCTTTCAGGGGATGCGCTCATACCCAAACTATATAGAAATCTATATAGAATTTCAAGCAGCTATCTACAGCCCAGGAACTCCGCTGATTTTTCCTGTTGTATCAAATACGTAGGGTGCACTTGCGATAACGGCCTTTGCATCCATAACTCCATGAAGCGTCACAACAATCGCAATTTCTGCTGCAGATCCAGCCGCATCACCTAACGCACTTGAACTCTGCCCATGCCATGCGCCCACAACTGGGTCGTGCCATGAAATAACTGCGCCAACGCGTTGTAATTCTTCAATAACCAGCTCTGCAGGAGTCTCTCGAGTATCAGCAACATTTGGCTTATATGCCACACCAATTACTTGCACGCGCTTTCCCTTGAGGGAGCCACCGTTATCTTTTGCAACGCGTGCAACAACGTATTTCGGCATATCTAAGTTTACTTCATTTGCACGTTCAATAAATGTCGCTGGCACACCAGCGCCTGCTGCAACATGAGCTAGGTAAGAAGGATCCACAGGAATGCAATGTCCGCCCACGCCAGCACTTGGATTGAATCGCATAAAGCCGTATGGCTTTGTATTTGCTGCATCCAAAGTTTCATGAACAGAAATACCTAAAGCATTTGTGATCTGAGCAAATTCATTGACCAGTGCGATATTTACTTGCCTAAAAGTATTTTCAAATAACTTTGCAGCCTCAGCAACTTCGGGCGAAGATACTTCAACTAAGTTGTCACAAAATGTTGAGTAGAACTCACGCACTCCAGCTGTCGCCTCAGGTGTCAGGCCAGCGTAAAGACGCGGCGTATTCTTTTGATTCCAATCAACTCGGCCTGGATCAACGCGTTCAGGAGAAACCGCATACTGATGACTAAGTTTTATCTTCGAATATTTCTCAATTGTTGGCTTGATAACGTCGCGCACAGTGCCGGGAAAAGATGTTGATTCGTTGATAATCAACGCTGCACCTTTGAGATTTTCACCAATCGTCTTACATGCAGATTCGATAAAAGTAAGGTCTGGCTTGCGGTTCTTATCTAGCGGGGTTGGTACGGCAATAACCACTACTTGAGCATCTGCGATATCGGCCCCATTAGTTGTTGCTCGATACTTACCCGCATCCACCCATTACTTGAGAACTGCAGAAACAACACCTACAATATGTGAAGCACCCTTGTTAAAGCGCTCCACAACAGCTGAATTCATATCAAAGCCAACAACTTCGTGATGCTCGGCAGCGAATACTGAAATAGTTAGCCCAACAT
>JAPLBJ010000031.1 GCA_026392845.1 Actinomycetota bacterium | reverse complement strand
ATAAGTATTCACTAGTTATATTTCGATTAGAGAGAGGGAGAAGATAAATGCTCAATGCATTTGCTATGGCCTTTAGGACACCGGACCTTCGTAAGAAGATCTTCTTCACTCTTTCCATCATGGCTCTATTTCGATTTGGTTCTGTTGTACCAACACCAGGTGTGTCATATACGGCAGTTAATTCTTGCCTAAAGACAGTTCAATCAGGTGGACTTTTTGGTCTTATCAATTTGTTCAGTGGTGGAGCGCTTTTACAGCTATCTGTATTCGCCCTTGGAATCATGCCTTACATCACGAGCTCAATTATTATTCAGTTGCTTACTGTTGTAGTTCCACGTTTTGAAACTTTGAAAAAAGAAGGACAATCAGGAACTGCAAAGCTAACTCAATACACTCGTTACCTAACTATTGGTCTTGCAGTATTGCAATCAACTGGTTTGATCGCAGTAGCTCGTACACCGGGTCGTTTGATTTCAGGTTGTAACGAAGCAATTATTCCTGACACTTCATGGCAGCGCATCGTCACCATGATTTTTGTTATGACTGCAGGAACTTCTGTAATTATGTGGCTTGGTGAATTAATCACTGATCGCGGTGTTGGTAACGGTATGTCAATCCTTATTTTTACATCTATCGCAGCAGGATTCCCAACTAACCTCTGGTCTATCAAGTTGCAAAAGGGCTGGTTTGCATTCCTATTCGTACTTGCAGTCGGAATTTTGGTTGTTGCAGCAGTTGTATTCGTTGAACAAGCGCAACGTCGTATCCCTGTCCAATATGCAAAGCGCATGGTTGGTCGTCAGGCATACGGTGGAACAAGTACATATATTCCAATCAAGGTAAACCAGGCTGGCGTTATCCCAGTTATTTTCGCATCCTCCTTGCTCTATATCCCTTCTCTGATTGTGAACTTCACAAATAGCCAAGCGGGTTGGGCAGTCTGGATCAGTCGAAACTTCGTCAAGGGTGATCACCCAATTTATGTTGCAACATATGCAGCGCTCATTATTTTCTTTACATACTTCTATGTTGCAATCACATTCAATCCTGAAGAAGTTGCAGATAATATGAAGAAGTACGGTGGATTTATTCCTGGTATTCGTGCAGGTCGTCCGACTGCAGAATATTTACAATATGTTCTTTCACGCATCACTGCTCCAGGTTCTATTTATCTAGCACTTGTTGCAGTTATTCCAATTGGAGCGTTGATTCTTTTTGGAGCAACTCAGAACTTCCCATTTGGTGGAACAGCAATTCTGATTGTTGTCGGTGTAGGACTCGATACTGCTAAGCAGATTGAGTCACAATTGCAGCAACGTTCATATGAGGGATTCCTGAAGTAATGCGTTTACTTCTGGTAGGTCCACCAGGTGCAGGCAAGGGAACACAAGCACAATTCCTTGCAGCACATTATTCAATTCCACATATTTCAACTGGCGATATTTTCCGTGCGAATCTCAAAGCGGGTACAGATATTGGAAATCAAGCACGCGTATATATGGATCGTGGAGAATTAGTTCCTGATGATGTTACAAATGAAATGGTTCGCCTGCGTTTAGAAGAAAGTGATGCCTCTAAGGGCTTTTTACTCGATGGATGGCCACGCAATATTGCTCAAGCACAGTATTTCGATGGAATTTTATGTGCCAAGAATATTTCTATGGATGCAGTTCTCGAAATGCAGATTTCTGATGCGCAAATTATTGCTCGCCTTTCAAGTAGGCGTACATGTCGCGATTGCGGCAAGCCATCACAAGGTGAAAAGTGTGGCGCATGTGGGGGAGAGCTCTACCAACGCGAAGATGACAAAGAAGAAGTTATCGCGAACCGGCTAAAGGTTTATGCAGATCAAACAGCGCCAATAATTGCTTTTTACCGCGATAAAGGTCTTCTCCTTACAACTCCAGCCACGGGTAGCGTTGCAGATATAACTGCTCAAGCAATCGCACTTCTTAGTAAGTAAATTTTATGGCAATTCAAATCAAAACTTTAGAGCAACTCAAGATTATGCGCCGCGCCGGCCTACTCGTCGGTGAAACTTTAGAACTTCTCAAATCGTCCATCAAAGTTGGCATGCGCACCGATGCCCTTGATGCAATTGCTGCAGCGAATATAAAGCGCGGAGGCGGTACTTCAAATTTCAAGGGCTATCACGGCTTTCCAGCGACAATTTGCATCTCAATCAACGATGAAATCGTTCACGGAATCCCAGGTGATCGTGTAATTGAAGATGGCGATGTTATTTCAATTGACTGTGGCGCAATCATTGATGGATGGCACGGAGATGCAGCATTTTCTGTCGGAGTTGGAAGCGTTGATCCTGCTGATCAAAAAATGATGGATGTTTGTGAAGAATCAATGTGGCAAGGAATTGCAGCAGGTAAGAACGGTGCAAAGCTCACTGATATTGGTCACGCAATTGAGGAATATATAAACTCACAAGGTAAGTATGGAATCTTGCAAGAATATGGTGGTCACGGAATTGGTACAGAGATGCACCAAGAGCCACACGTTCTCAACTTTGGTCGCCCAGGAAATGGTCCTGAAATTGTTGCAGGACTTGTCTTGGCCATTGAACCAATGATCACTCGAGGCAGTGCGAAGACAAAAGTCTTATCTGATGATTGGACTGTGGTCTCACAAGATAAATCACGCGGGGCCCACTTTGAAAACTCATATGTAATTTGCCCAGATGGCAAGCCATTTGTGCTCACTGCACTCGATGGAGGCGCATCGAAATTGAATTCATATGGAATTAGCATCTCTGACCTTCTGTAATTCTTATTTGCAATCTAGTATGCCCTTATGAATAGCCGTGATCAGGTGGAATTCACCCTCTGGCTTCGTGAGAAGCAGAGTGCATTTTTGCGCGCTGCTCGGGTCATCTGTTTCGACACACAAAATGCTGAAGATGTACTGCAAGAGGCGCTAGCTGATGTTTATAAGCGCTGGAGCAAGATTCGCGAACATGAAAATCCTGATGCATATCTAATGCGCGTAATGGTTAGCAAGCATGCTGATATGCGCCGTAAATGGTTGCGTAAACAGCAGGAGAAAGAAACCTCTTGGGATCTTGCTGAAAACATTCGAGATATTGCAGATCAGACTGATGATGTTACGCAACGATTGTTAGTTCAGGCTGCACTCAAGACTTTATCAGCAGCCCAACGTGCAGTCTTAGTTCTTATTTATGAACACGGAATGGTTTTACGTGAAGTTGCCCAAGTACTTGAGATACCAATGGGAACTGCGGCATCACATCTTGCTCGTGGAAAGGCTGCAGTTGCTGCTTACATCGAATTAGTTCCAGAGTTAGAGAAATCTGCAAAGAAAGAAATTTCTGATTCTGATAAAGAAACAAGAGTTCTATTAGCAGAAGTGGTGGATAACAATGAGTGATGTAGATCCATTAATCCGCCGCGAAATGCAATGGATGGCACTTGGCGTCCTTGAGAACCGTGATCTAGCTCCAATTATTATTGCAAAGGTTCGTCGTCAAAGAATCCGCCGTGCAATTATTTCTGGTGTTGCCGTACTGATTATTGCTTTTGCAAGCATTGGGCTTTTTGAAGGCTTTAAGGCACTGTCAACAGATTCAGGTGTAGTTGACTCAGCGAGCCAGTCACTCGGTGAAAATGCTGCAACTCAGCAAGTCATTCAAGGTTTGATTTCAGATTATCCAATTACATGGGAACAAAGTGTTGGCGATGTTGGTGCAATCAGTGCTGCAGGTGGATTAGGTGACACACTCGGTGGACTAACTGCAACCGGTTTGAAAATTTCGTGGGAACGTTGTGGCAAAGGCCAATGTCCAGTTACATGGGTACTCAGTGTTATAAACAAGACAAATGATCTAATTTCTGCATCACCATCACTTAGTGTCTTTACGGGTCACTCGCCATTAGTAAGTGACTCCAGACCAACAACTGTGATCCCAGGTGGTACTGCACTTTTGGTGTATTCATTCCCTGAATTCCAAGATTCATTGGAGACCTCGCCTACGGCCACTTGGCAGTGGAATTGGTACCTATCTCCACTTCGATAGAGCCTGTTTCACGCTCAATTTGCTACTGGGAATCCCCTCAACAAGCGCATAAAATCGCCGAAAAGGTACGGTGAACATCGTGTTGCCAGCGCCCGGCTGAGCATCGCCATATCTCTAAGGGGAATGAAGTGAAAAAAACAATTATCGCGGGAACAAGTGTTCTCGCCCTACTCATGGGACTCATTGTTGCGGTAGCGCCAGCTAACGCGGCAACGATACGAGTTCCAAAAACTGCCATGCAAGCATGCGCAGTTTCAAATGGTATTTATTGTGTTGAGTCACTGACTCTCACAGATTCAAATGGAAAGAAAATTCCATTGGTCTATGTACCTTCAGGTGCAGAAGTTCCAATGAAAAAGACTCCTGCTGATTTTTACGCACCTGTTGCCAAGATTGTAAATGGCAAAGTTGTAGATAATAACTGGTGGATGTCACAGTACCAGCGCGATGTTTTAACATCAGGAAAGATGGTTGTTCAAGATCTTTCAGCGCTACTTGGTACTGCAAATCACCCAGAACAAGGTGCTAAGTATGATCCTGCAACTAAAGTTTATGACATCAACAAGGCAGTAGATTCATATGCTTATCCACTTGATTGCTGGGATCAAGCAACTAAGAAAGCAACCAAGAAGCCATTTAGTGATTGCTTCAAGGGCTCAAACGTATTCATGCTCGATAACGAAGTTAAGTTCATTTTCTTCTACGCAACAGCTGCAGAAGCTGCATCGCAGAACAAGTTATTTATGACTGGAACTTACGTTGATCTTGCAGAAATTTCAGCGCTACAACAGCGTCCTGTTTGGGGAACAACTTACGATGCAGCTACTAAGACTTTTGGTGCAACAGAAGGAATTATTATTCCTATCTGGGTTAGCCAGAATGCGCTCATCAATGGTTGGGCTGTTGCAGGAACAGTTGCTGCAGTACCAGCAGCCGCGACAGATGCAGCCGCTGCAACCGCCGCTGCTGCAACAGGAACAGATTCCAAGACTGTAGAAGCAGCAGAAACAGCTGCTACTGCGCCACTTGCACCAGATCCTACAACAACAGTTGGTCAACCAACTGAGGCAGGTCGCGTACTTCCAGGTCGCTGGACAAGCCCTGATTGGCAAGGTCTCAACCTTGGTTCATTGGGATATGACGGACTCTATATTGAAGCGAAATCTGCTAACGAGTTCACAAATATCTTGATGATCGATGTATTGCCAACACTTACTGGAGCTGACAAGAAAGTAAATCTTGCTGGTCAAGTTGGTAACAAGGCATATGCAACAAGTCTTGATCCAGATATCGTCATTTCTGCAAAGGTTCGCACAGGTGAAATGAAGCCTGGTGTAACTGTTGCAGTAGGTGTCGATGTTGTAGTTGATGGAAGAGAAGAGGGTGAATACACCTCTGTTACTGTCACTGGTACACCAGTAACAGTTCCATTAGCAGCAAAGGCAGCAGACTGTAAGGGAGAAGCTGGAGTTTCAAAGGCGAATGTTCGCCAATTCCAAGCAATCGTTCTTCCATCAAATGATGACATGTCAGGCTTCGGCGTTGACGGTACATCGGGTGATATGTATGTTGGTTCAAATGGTGTGTGCGAATTGAGTACACCAGTGTGGAGCGCAGATACAAAGAGCTTCACATGGACAACTGCAGCACCACACTTTGCACCAGATGGTGTCACTGTCAACCGTGGTTTCTACAAGGCAATCATCCCAACAGGTGATGCTGCAATCTTGTGGGGAATGACAAATCCAAATGATGCAGCAACTGCTCTCAATGTTTCTGTTACAACAGAGGCTGGCGGAAGCGTTGCAGCAATTAGCAAGATTTCGGTGAAGAACGGAAAGATCATCATCGACGTCTCCGGATTCCAGTTCTCACGACCTAAGTTGAAGATTGGTATCAAGCCTGGCTATAAGCCATCAAAGGCAACTGCTCCTAAGTCAACAATTACTTGCGTACAAGGCAAGTCGACTAAGAAGATCACAGCAGCATCTCCTGTATGTCCAAGCGGATATAAGAAGAAGTAACACGATCACTTCACTCTCTCCTTGGGTGAGAAACTAGGGTAATAATCGTTCCCGGTTGGTAAGAAATTACTAGCCGGGAACGATTTCTCTGTATCTTTAACGTTATATAACTAGAGCAAAGGGATAGCAATGAAATATCTACGCAATAGATTTGTTCAGAGCTTTATAGCTATCTTCGTTTTCTATATAGCAATAATCATTCTTATTTCTCAAAATCCAAGTGGGGATGCCAATGCTATTGATGATGCGCTGATTGAGCAGAGTTCCGAAGATCGCCTTGAAGTTCTGATGCAAATCACTGGCGTAGATCCACTCAAAGGAACTGCAGAGGCTCGAATATTGCCTTGGCCAAATTCTGAAGCAGTGGGTTATAAGTTCAAGAGTGGTTGGTTGCCAAAGAAAGATGTATTGCTCCACGTTGACTCAGTAATTGGTGCTAGCAACGGTGGAAGTAATCTCTATGAATTCAAGAAAGATGTTCCCGTAGGTGGTTTTGATTTACAGATTGATGAGCAGCCGGGGGAGTCAAACCGTTCACAAGTCGCCTGGTACCCACTCGATGTTTACGCATTTGAAGTTCCAGTAAGTGCTTCATATACAGATGAGAATGGTGATACTCAAGATCTCGCAATCTTGCCATTGGATTACACAAAGAATATTGACACTTTTGATATTCGAATGGCCCACGGGTACTGGAGTGATCCCAATAAATTAGTAACGCTGGGCGATAAAGATTCTATTGATAATGCAATAAATGAGTTCAATCAAGGGCTTTCTTCTTCAGTATTTACAGCAGATCGCTCAAATTCAACTAAATTGCTTGTTGTAATTATTTTGCTATTGATGATCACTGCTCTCACTTCCGTTTCGATCATGGCGTACATGGTTGCTAATGGACGACGTCCGCCAACACTGTCATCACTTATTTGGTCTGCGGCACTTACATATTCTTTAATTTCGCTACGCGGACTTATGCCAGGTGCTCCACCTATTGGAATTTTCATCGACAAAGTGGTCTATTTCCCATCATTAGTCGTGACTCTTACCTGTTCACTATGGATTTTGGTTATCTGGACCAAACGCGACGATTTCGAGAGCTAAGAACCCTTATCCCCGCGTGATTTGTGTGGCCCTGCTCACGAATTACAACGATGTAACTCAATTAGGCCGATTTCCCTATTTTGAGCGCGCGCTTTAGACTAACCCCTCGCGCCAATTCATATTTTGTGGGGATTATCCACATGAGATTTGAAGTGGTCATTTCATGCGCAACAGAGAAGTAGGTAAAGCTTGGCGAGTAAAGATGGTGCTATCGAAATCGAAGGCACCGTAGCTGAAGCGCTACCGAATGCAATGTTTCGAGTGGAATTAACTAATGGTCACAGAATTCTTGCGCACATTAGCGGCAAGATGCGAAAGAACTACATTCGCATCCTTCCTGCTGATCGTGTGATTGTTGAACTAAGTCCATATGACCTCACCCGAGGTCGAATTATTTATCGTTACAAGTAAAACTGTAACTTTTAGTGAAATAGGAGTTCGTCAATGAAGGTCAATCCAAGCGTGAAGAAGATTTGCGATAAGTGCAAAGTTATTCGTCGCCGTGGTCGCGTCAT
>JAPLBJ010000060.1 GCA_026392845.1 Actinomycetota bacterium | reverse complement strand
TCATAACCAAAACCATGTTCTCCCACTGGTGCATGGGCGATAAATCCGTGAAACTCCCCCGCTTTCGTAACCTTACGGCCATCTGGCATTACTAATGCCGTAACGCAAGTGAAGTGCGCAGAACGCTTTGCATCTTCAATGCCATTGAGTTCAACTAAAACTTTGTTGAGGTTTGCAGTGTCATCGCCATGTTTGCCCGCATAACGGGCAGAAAATATTCCCGGTGCACCGCCAAGTGCATCAACACTTAGACCCGAATCATCTGCAAGTGCTGGTAAACCAGTTGCATCACAAATTGCTACAGCTTTTAGAAGTGCATTTTCTTCAAAAGTCGAGCCTGTTTCCTCAACATCTGCAATATCTGGATACTGATCAACGCTGACTAATTCAATCGTCCCGTTTGAAATCGCATCAAGAATTCTGCGTAGTTCAACGATCTTTCCTTGATTTCGAGTTGCTAGTACTAAGCGCTGTGCCATGTGAAGTATTTACTTATTGAGTGCGCGTTGTTGAAGCTGTGTTAAATCCTTGCATCCTGTTACGGCTAGGTTGAGTAATTGGTCAAGTAAGTCTCGATCAAAAGGGGTTCCTTCTGCCGTTCCTTGAACTTCGATAAATCGTCCATCGCCACTACACACAACATTCATATCTGTATCTGCTCGAACATCTTCTTCATAACAAAGATCGAGCATTGGTACGCCACCAATAATTCCAACACTGACTGCTGCTACTGAATCACTCAGTGGATTTGCCGAAGCCTTAATGTGTCCCTCTTTCTTTGCCCACGTAATTGCATCTGCAAGTGCAACATAGGCACCAGTGATTGCGGCGGTTCGTGTTCCACCATCTGCTTGTAAAACATCACAGTCAATAACAATTGTGTTCTCACCAAGTTCTTGCATATTTACAATCGCACGCAATGAACGGCCAACTAAGCGAGAAATCTCTTGAGTTCGTCCACCTAATTTACCTTTGACACTTTCACGGTCAGAGCGAGTGTGTGTTGCACGAGGCAACATTGAATACTCAGATGTGACCCATCCTTTTCCAGAATCCTTTAGCCAACGTGGTACTCCTGGTGAAAATGAAGCAACACATAGAACTCGAGTCTTTCCGAATTCAACGAGCACTGAACCTTCTGCATGATCTAACCAATTACGAGTGAACTTAATATCACGCAAATCTTTTACATCTCTACCGTCATTGCGTGCCATTATTTTCTCTCCTTAGTTGTCATGATGTTCTACATGTGTAACTTCTGGTCCCAAGAATCGTCGTGCAAGTAGTTCAAATGCCTTTGCATCTCCAGTAGCTAAAAAGCGATGGGTGGCAGGGGTGTTCTGAGGGGCGCGCAACAAGGAATTCTCGACTAAAACCCTGTACAAATCTTTAGCTGTTTCCTCAGCACTTGAAACTAGTGAGACATCATTTCCCATTACATAGGAGATCACTCCTGTGAGTAGTGGGTAGTGGGTGCAACCCAAGACAAGAGTGTCAATATTTGCTTTCATTACTGGCTCTAAATACTGGCGAGCAATCTTTGTAATCTCCTCACCGGAAGTCTCGCCACGTTCAACAAACTCAACAAATAACGGACAAGCAACAGAGGTGATATGTAATTGCGGAGCAGCCGCAAAAGCATCTGCGTATGCTCTTGAATCAATTGTTGTGCTTGTTCCTATTACTCCAATATGGCCAGTACGAGTTGCCGCAACGGCGCGACGAACAGCAGGTTGGATAACTTCAATAACAGGAATTGAATAACGTTCTCGTGCATCGCGAAGCATTGCAGCACTTGCGGTATTACAAGCAATCACTATTGCTTTCACGCCTTGCTCCACTAAGAAATCTAATGTTTCAAGTGCAAATGTTCGAACTTCTGCAAGTGGACGAGGACCATATGGGCCACGCGCAGTATCGCCAATGTAGAGCGTTGATTCATTTGGTAACTGATCTAAAATTGCTCGAGCAACAGTCAATCCCCCGACGCCGGAATCGAAGATTCCAATAGGTGCGTTACTCACACTGCTAAGCCTACCGTGTGACTTTATGCCCAGAGTTGATCGTCTAGCCCTTGCGTAGCCTTATCGATTGAATTATCTGCCTGCTCGCTGCCATAAATCCCAGTTGATAAGTATTTCCATCCCGCATCGCAGACAATAAAGGCGATATCTGCATCTTTACCTTGCTCTATTGCCTCTTTGCCAAGTGCAAGTGCTGCATGCAAAATCGCACCGGTGGATATTCCAGCAAAAATTCCTTCTACTTCTAAGAGTTCACGAACTCGACGAACCGAATCTTGCGCTCCAACAGAGAATCTGCGTGTAAGAATTGATGCATCGTAGAGTTCGGGTACAAAACCTTCATCAATATTTCGTAATCCATAAACAACTTCGCCATAACGAGGTTCTGCCGCGATGATTGAAATATTTGGATTCTTCTCACGTAAGTAACGACCCGCACCCATCAGGGTTCCAGTTGTTCCAAGGCCCGCAACGAAATGCGTAATGGTTGGAAGATCAGCAAATATTTCAGGACCAGTACCTTCATAATGTGCCAAAGTATTAGCAGGATTTCCATATTGATAGAGAAATACCCACTCAGGATTCTTTGCAGCAAGTTCTTTTGCTACTCGTACCGCTTCATTTGAACCACCAGCTGCAGCGGAAGAAATAATTGTTGCGCCCCACATTTCAAGAAGTTGTCTACGTTCTGGGCTTGTGTTCTCTGGCATTACACAAATTAATTTGTAACCGCGAACTTTAGAGACCATTGCAAGTGAAATTCCAGTGTTACCACTTGTCGGTTCGAGGATTGTTGCACCCGGCTTAAGTAGTCCATCTCGCTCGGCTGCATCAATCATTGCGATTGCAGTGCGATCCTTTATCGAACCTGTTGGGTTTCGATCTTCCATCTTTGCCCAAAGACGAACATTGGGTGCAGGAGATAATCTCGGCAAACCAATAAGTGGGGTGTTGCCTACTGAACTTTCTAATGAATCAAAACGCGCCAATTGCTTACCTTGCTTAGCCGCCTGCAACAGCAGGAAGGATTGTTATTGAGTCACCGTTTTTTACTGGTGCTTCGAGTCCACCCAGAAAGCGAACATCTTCATCGTTGACATAGAGATTAATGAAACGGCGCAAGGCGCCATTTTCTAAGAGTCTTTCGCTGATGCCTGGGTATTGCACATCTAAATCAGCAATAACAGCGCTCAGTGTTTCTCCGCTTGCAGCAACTACTTTTTGCTCCTTTGTGTAGGGGCGCAAAATTGTTGGGATACGAACTTCGATTGCTGTAGTCATAGGGTAATTATTGCCGTAAAGAGTGTTATTCGGAAATTGAAACTTCTTCTTCCGTCACAACGCCATCAATAATGCGATATGACCGAAATTCTGTTGCAGGTGCAATCTCCTCGCGTGTAGAAACAACCACATAATGCGCTCCAGGTTCTCCCGCATATGCAATATCAGTCCGCGATGGGTAAGCCTCAGTCTCTGTGTGCGAATGATAAATAACGACAATTTCTTCATCATTATCATCAATTTCGCGATAAAGGGAGAGCAAATCTTTTGGATCGAATTCATAAAAAGTTGGAGAGTGAGCAGCATTAATCATTGGCTTCAAGCGAAGCGTTTGATCTTTGCCTAGCGGTCCGAGTATTACTCCACACGCTTCATCAGGATATTCAGCACGTGACTGTGCAAGCATGGCATCGACATGTGCTTGTGAAATTTTCAGTGTCATAAGGAAGATAAGACTACCTAATCAATTGACTTCATTTGCTGAGTCATCCATGAGCGCTTGCAGCAAACTCTCTTGCAACCAACCTAGCCAACTGTAAACGGCATAGACGCCGCGAAGCGGATCATCTGGCGCTAGTAATTCGAGTTCATCGTGACTTCGTTCCTCAACCTTGAGACGAACACCTAGCGCTAATCGAATATCATTTATTGCACCAAGCCATGCATTTGCATTCTCATGGTCTAACTCAATTCCACCATCGCTCGCGCTCTTGAGAAGTACCCTTATTGACATCGCGTGGGCTTTCTTTTTGTTTCGTAGAACCGATTCCGTATATCGTCGAAATTCGGCAGCATCTACTCCATCGGCGTATGCATTAGGAAGGAGTCGCAGCAAGACTTCATCATCAGGTGGTGAATCGTGTGAAGTAATTCCAACCATCACAGCAAGTGGGTCATCATCGCCATGATCAGCTCGTTCGCTCAGAAGTTCAATGATTTGTCCTGCAAGATTTATCAGTACTTCGCGTTCTGATTCAGAAAATTGAGCAACAAATGCATTGTCGCCATGGCGAGTAAAGCCTGCATGCTCACTCACAGTGCTTGATCCCCGCGTTGCAAAGTTGCCCAAAGTCCAAATTCATGAAGTCTGGCTACATCATGTTCCATCTCTTCACGACTACCTGTTGAGACAATGGCTTTGCCATCATTGTGAACTTTGAGCATTAACTCTGTAGCACGCTCTTTGGAATACCCGAATAACTCCATAAATACATAGGTAACATACGTCATCAAATTAACGGGATCGTCCCAAACGATAGTTACCCATGGCTTATCTGAATTGAAGATTGCTTGAATCTCTTCTTCAATTTTAGATTTTGTTTTTACCATTTCTATCTCACTACGATTGAAAATTCGCTAGATCTATTTTCAATCGTTTCTCCTTCAAGAAAATAAAGAACTCGGTAAGAAAATACACCTCGTTTTGATTCAGTCAGCAAAAGTTCAAACTTACCCTGGGCATCGCTAGAGAGAACCACAGAGATATTTTGCCACTTTTCTTGGTTCCACTTTTGTAGTTGAACCGTGACACCAGTTTTTCTTGGATACACGTTGCCAGATATCACAATCTCCTTGCCTACATTTAGAACTGCAGGGGCATTGAGGGAAAGGCGTGGTCGGATCTGCACGAAGCTCTGATTGCTTACAGATGCGCCAACTTCCCAT
>JAPLBJ010000059.1 GCA_026392845.1 Actinomycetota bacterium | reverse complement strand
CGGTCAAGATTATGCATCCGCACCTTGCTCAAGATGAAGCTTTTGTCTCACGCTTTATCAAGGAAGCAAAAGCTGCAGCTGCACTTTCTCATCCCAACATTGTTGCGGTGCAAGATCAAGGTTGGAATCAAAGTGGAGCCCCTGCAGTCTTTTTAGTTATGGAATTGATTGAGGGCCATACGCTTCGTGACTTTATTTTTGAACGTGGTCGATTTGATGTCAAGGATGCTCTCAATTACCTCACTCCGATTCTAAGCGCACTTGCTGCAGCCCACCGAATAGGAATTGTTCACCGCGATATCAAGCCTGAAAATATTTTGATTTCGAAAGAAGGCAGAGTAAAGATTGCTGATTTTGGCTTAGCGCGTGGGACCCTACTTGGTACCACGATGACTGCAGAATCCAGCATTATTTTAGGTAGCGTTTCATATCTCTCCCCCGAACAAGTACAGAGAGGTGTCGCAGATTCTCGAAGCGATGTCTATGCAACAGGAATCGTTGCATTTGAGATGCTTACTGGCGAAAAACCCTTCCCCGGCGAAACGCCAATTCAAATTGCATATATGCACGTCAACGAGAAAGTCCCGGCAGTAAGCACAAAACGAAAAGATGTACCGCCAGCACTAGATGCTCTTATTCTTCGCGCTACAAGTTCGAACCCAGATGACCGCCCACGCGATGCTGCTGAATTTCTCTCTGAATTACAAAAGATCTTGGGAGTGATCGATCCGGCGCGAAATCAAATGAGCCTAGAGCTCGATTTGCCCGTTCCGGTTACGAAAGAGAATAAGCGTGAAAAAAAGAAAGAACCAGTGAGAGAAGAATCAATTCCAAAGGAATCCACAGCAGCAATTCGCGCTAAGAAGAAAAAGACAAGTAGGCGTGTTCGCAGGAATCGTTGGATTGCATTTTTCCTTGCGGTAACAATGGGAGTTGGCGGTTGGTACGCACTTGTTGGACCTGGTTCACGAGTGGTAGTCCCATCTGTAGTTGGTGGAACGCTCGATGATGCAACAAATGCCTTCTCGCCTTTAGGAATAACTGCCGAAGTAAGTCAGAAAATTTATGATGAAGAAATAGGAAAAGGAAAGATTATTTCTTCCGATCCTGCAGGAGGTGGTCGAGTAGCAGCGGGCGGATCCGTAAAACTTACTATTTCAAAAGGTCCTGAGCGATATACAGTGCCGAATCTTCAGGGGCTAACACCGGAGGCTGCACAAAAAGCTATCGAGAAATATCCACTTCGCTTTGGTTCATTGACGGAGAGCTTTAGTTCGAGCATTCCTGCAGGTTTTGTTATTGCTGCATCTCCAGTAAGTGGTGAATCGGTAAAGAGAAATACCGTAATTAATATTGTTGTGAGTAAAGGAATTGAGAAAGTTGCTCTCGCCTCTTATCTCGGTAAGAGTGGTGAACAGGCGCTCAACGAATTGACGGATGCGGGATTTGATGTCCTTTCAACGTATGAGTTCAATGAAAGTGTTTTATCTGGCGGAGTAATTTCACAGAACCCGGATGGCACTACACCTGCTGATAAAGGTACGAAAGTCACCCTCGTAATTTCCAAAGGTTCGCAATATGTATATATTCCAAATGTTTACTCACTTGCCGAATCAAAGGCCGTCAAGGCTCTCAAGGATCTAGAACTCAAAGTCACCGTGAAGAAAATGGGCAAAAAGAGTGTGAAGAGTGTTACAAATGTTGCCCCTAAAGTTGGAACGAAGGTAAAACGTGGCAGCACGGTGGTCATCACAGTAGGGTAAGCAAATGTCTCCAGCAGCTAAAACAAAAACACGTCTAGGCGCACACACTCCAACTTCTGGTGGAATGGTCAAACGCTCCCTTGGGTATGCACAAACTATTGGCGCCGATGCAATTCAAATTTTTGCTTCAAATCCTCGGGGGTGGGCGCAATCAACACCTAACCCAGAAGCCGATGAAGAGTTTCGTACAAAAGCTGCAGAGCTAGATATCTACACATATGTGCATGCATCTTTTCTTATCAACTTAGGTTCACCTACCGAAAATACATATGTAAATTCACTTGCTTCAACTGCTTACTCTTTAAAGCGCGGAGCAGAAGTTGGTGCCCGAGGAGTTGTTATTCATACAGGCTCTGCTGTCAATGAGGACCATGTTGAAAATGCATGGAAGCAGATTCATGAGGGAATGATGCCCGTACTCAACGCACTAGGTGACGATGCGCCATTTTTATTGCTCGAGCCAACTGCAGGTCAAGGACAATCTTTAGTTAAGAAGTTAGATGATCTGGAAAATTACCTCGAAGCTCTCGAATACCATCCAAAAGTTGGAATCTGTCTTGATACATGTCATGTTTTTGCTGCAGGCCATGACATTGCCAAAAAGGGTGGGATGACGCAAACAATCGATTTACTCATTGAAATTGCTGGGCTGGAGCGTTTCCAACTCATTCATGCAAATGATTCCATGGATGTGTGTGGCGCTCTCAAGGATCGCCATGCAAATATTGGTCAAGGAAAAATTGGCGTAGAGCCATTTAGAGAACTCCTTGCTCACCCAGCGGTGAAGAATGTTCCATTGATTCTTGAAACTCCTGGCATGGAACCTGCACATGGCCCTGAAATTGAATTACTAAAAGAATTACGAGATTCCAAATGAGCACAGCGAAACATGCCTACAAGCTAAAAATGGCTCCGTGGGCCTTGCTCACAGTCTCTATTGCTTGGGGCTTTTCATTTGTTGTGATGAAGGATGCAATCGAGCGACAGAGTGTAAATAACTTTCTATTTACCCGTTTTGGCCTAGCAGTCATTGTTATGGTTGCAATCAAACCGAAGGTAATCCAGTTTTTTACCAAAGACCTTTTACTTCGCGGCGGAGCAGCTGGTCTATTCCTCGGTAGCGGCTACATTCTTCAAACTCTGGGACTTGCTCGTACAGGGGCTGCTATTACTGGTTTTGTAACTGGTCTATATATTGTTCTTACACCTTTGATTGCATCACTATTTTTTAGAGAACGCGTAACACGATTTACATGGATTTGTGTATTCATCGCAACTATTGGTCTTGGTCTTTTATCTATCCGTGGATGGTCTGTCGGATTTGGCGAATTACTCGTCCTCGGAAGTGCAATTACATTTGCTCTGCATATTGTTGCTTTGAGCCGATGGAGTAATGGTCGCGATACCTACGCAATGACGGTTGTGCAGTTGGCAATGTGCGCGATTGTTGCTGGTATTGGTTCTGCTTTTGAAGGCTATTCACTGCCTCCAGATAATGGCGTATGGGCAGTCGTAATTTTCACTGCTGTATTTGCTACTGCGATTGCATTTATCGTCCAGACATGGGCGCAGGCTCATATGAGCGCAACAAAGGTTGCTGTCATTCTCACGATGGAAGTTGTATTTGCTGCAATCTTTGCAGTTCTAGTTGGTGGAGAGAGCTTGAGTCTTCAAAACTCTATCGGTGGAATCATGGTCGTTGTTGCCATGTATTTGATTGTTATGCGTGAAGAGAAATAGGCTCATCACATGATTGATCTTCGCTCTGACACAGTTACCGTCCCAGACCAAGGAATGCGTGAAGCAATTGCGCAAGCTCCAGTAGGTGATGATGTCTATAGCGATGATCCAACTGCTAATTCACTCGAGGAACGTGTTGCTGCACTCTTTGGAAAAGAGGCTGGGCTATTTACGCCAACGGGCTCACTCGCAAATCAATTATCTATTCGCTCTTTAGTCTCCCCCGGCGAAGAATTAATCGCTGAGACAAATTCTCATATTGTTCGCGCAGAACTCGGCGCTGCCGCAGTATTTAGTGGAATCACAACTCGCACATGGCCAGCGCGTAACGGTTTGCTAAAGGCATCCGATGCACTTGAGATAGCCAGACCTGATTCAGGTCCTTATTTAGTTTCTACGACTGCAATCGCTGTCGAAAATACTCATAACTTTGGTGGCGGAACAGTTCAACCTATTGATCAAATAAAAGAACTGCATGCAGGGGCATCTAAGTTGGGAGTGCACTTACACCTAGATGGTGCACGCCTGTGGAATGCCCATGTTGCAAGTGGAGTCTCATTCCTTGAATATGGAAAATATTTCGAAACAATCAGCGTCTGTCTCTCTAAGGGCCTGGGGGCTCCAGTTGGTTCGGTCATGCTTTCAACAAAAGAGCGCATTACAAAATCACGTGTATGGCGAAAGCGCTATGGCGCAGGTATGCGCCAAATTGGAATTCTCGCAGCAGCTGGTCATTACGCACTAGATAACGAACTTGCAACGCGATGCAAGGCTCAAGGGTTACTAATTAGCGCACTTGGACCAAAATATGCGCGCTTAGTAACTCATATGAATTTCGATGACGCTCAATGCGATGAAGCAATTGAAATCCTAAAGAAAGCCCTCGTGGCTTAGTAGCCATTCTTTCTTATCTAATCCATAGGCATAATTTCCAAGAGCTCCACCAGTTTTCACAATTCGATGGCATGGAACAACTAACATAATCGCATTCTTTGCGCACGCACTTCCTGCTGCACGCACCGCATCAGGACTTCCAGCGCGAGATGCAAGGTCTGCATAGGAGATAACTTTTCCAGCGCTGACTTTGCGCATTGCCTTCCAGGCAGCTTGTGAAAAATGAGCCCCAGGCTGGCGAACTTTGATTGCATTAATGGCTGATATATCTCCATCAAAATAATCGTTGAGTAATTCACTTATTTTAGGAATTGCCTTCACACTCTTCATCTCACGAAGTTGATCATCTACATCAAGTGAAGCTTTCAGTGCTGTGATATTTGAAAGATTTATACCTAAAACAATATCTTCATCAGCAATAATATTGAGAGTTCCAATTGGCGTCTTGTGAGATGTCAGAAGGAGTGTCACAAAGACAAAATTAGCGGTCGCGAAGCATCTCCGCAACCAAAAATGCAAGCTCTAATGACTGGGCATGATTGAGTCGTGGGTCGCACGCAGTCTCATAGCGTGTCGATAGATCCTCATGTGAAATCTGTTCTCCACCACCAACACATTCAGTGACATCGTCGCCGGTGAGTTCAATATGAATTCCACCTGGATGAGTACCGAGTGCTTTATGAACTTCAAAGAAGCCCTTTACTTCATCCATAACATCATCAAAGCTACGAGTCTTATATCCAGTTGGGGCTTCATAGGTATTGCCGTGCATTGGATCGCATACCCACAAAACTTGTGCTCCAGATTTTGTAACACCTTCAACGAGAGCAGGTAATACTTCACGGATTTTGCCTGCACCCATGCGGGTAATCAAAGTGATTCGACCTGGTTCGCGATTAGGATCAAGTTTTTCAATGAGAGCAAGTGCATCTGCAACGCTTGATTTAGGTCCAAGCTTTATTCCAATTGGATTTCTTACCTTTGATGCAAAATCAACATGTGCGCCATCGAGTTGACGAGTGCGCTCACCAATCCAAATGAAGTGGCCAGATACGTCATATGGATCACCAGTTCGTGAATCGATACGGGTTAGCGCCTTCTCGTATTCAAGGATGAGTGCTTCATGACTTGAGTAGAAATCAACAGTCTTGAAAGCCTCAGGATCAACTCCTGCAGATTTCATGAAAGAGAGTGCGCGTCCAATCTCATTCGCCATCTTTTCATAGCGTTCGCCAACGGATGAATCACGGATAAATCCCTTATTCCATTCGTGTACCTGACGAAGATCAGCGAAACCACCTTGCGTAAATGCGCGCACAAGATTGAGCGTTGAGGCCGATGTGTTGTAGACGCGTACTAAACGGTTTGGATCCGGGGTACGAGACTTCTCAGTAAATTCGAGATCATTGACCGCATCTCCGCGATATGCAGGAAGTGTTACATCTCCACGAGTTTCCATATCGTTAGAACGAGGTTTGGCGAACTGACCGGCCATACGGCCAACTTTTACTACCGGCAGGCTTGAGTGATACTGCAAAACTGCAGCCATTTGAAGAATAGTCTTGATGCGATTGCGAATTGAATCTGCAGTTGCGCCACTAAAAGTTTCTGCGCAATCTCCACCTTGTAACCAGAATGCACGACCTGCTGCTGCTTCTGCAATCTGTGCTTTTAGATTGTCACATTCACCAGCAAAGACAAGTGGTGGAAAAGATTTGAGTTCTGCGACGGCACTTTTGATTGCTGCACCTTCAGGACCTCCTGGCCATTGCGGTTGCTGGGCAGCGACAAGGCCAGGAGTGAAGAGATTATCTAAAGTGCTCATAGGGATAAGAATAGAAGATTCATTGGCAATCGCGGGGTGCGATTATCCAAAGAAAATCTCTGACTCTTTATACATCTCAACTGGAACTGTCTTTAGCTTCTCAGTAGCCGATGCCAATGGGACGCGGGCAATAGTGGTGCCATGCAGTGCAACCATCTTGCCAAAGTCGCCTTCGTGAACTGCTGTAATTGCATGAAGACCAAAGCGAGTAGCAAGGACTCGGTCAAATGCTGATGGTGTTCCACCGCGTTGGATATGTCCAAGTACTGATGTGCGAGCTTCTTTGCCAGTCTTTGCTTCAATTTGGGCTGAAAGCCATTCGCCAATTCCAGATAGTTTTACGTGACCGAATGCATCAAGTGTCTGATCTTTGGTCTGCATATCGCCATCTTGTGGAATAGCACCTTCAGCAATAACGATGATTGGTGCAAAGCCGCTCTTGAATCGTGATTCGACCCATTCGCATACTTTATCGACTGAGAATTTTACTTCTGGAATCAAAATACATGCGGCGCCTCCGGCAATTCCAGAGTGCAATGCAATCCAACCTGCGTGGCGACCCATAACTTCAACTACGAGCGCGCGGTGGTGAGATTCTGCAGTCGTATGAAGGCGATCAATAGCCTCCATTGCAATATTTACTGATGTGTCAAAACCAAATGTGTAATCAGTATTGTTGAGATCGTTATCGATTGTCTTTGGAACACCAATAACTTTTACTCCGAGTGCATCAAGCTTTGTTGCAACTCCGAGAGTATCTTCGCCACCGATAGCAATAAGTGCATCGATTCCTGCTTTGGCAAGATTTTCTTTAATCTTTTAAACGCCATTTTCAATTTTGAATGGATTAGTGCGTGATGACCCAAGAATCGTTCCGCCACGAGGCAAAATTCCACGAGTTGTCGCAAGAGAAAGTTCCATTGTGAGTCCCTCAAGTGGACCCTTCCAACCATCTCTAAAACCTACAAACTCATATCCGTATTCTTTTACGCCCTTGCGGACTACTGCACGAATTACGGCATTGAGACCTGGGCAATCTCCGCCACCTGTGAGGACACCAATACGCATCTTTATAACTCCAAAATATCTAGATTCTTATCCAGATTCGATGAATAAGTGAGGGAATACATCACGCTCACTTGTGGTCAACGTTGACTGGCACAGTCTAACCTTTCCCTATGGCAAAGGAACAATTAATCGCAGGCGTAGATTCATCGACCCAATCGGTCAAGGTTGTTATTCGCGAAGCATCGTCCGGAAAACTAATGCGAGAAGGACGCGCCTCGCACCCTGATGGCACTGAGGTAGATCCTGCTGCATGGAAGGTTGCACTCGATGCCGCAATAGAAGAAGCGGGTGGATTGAGCGATGTCCAAGCAATCTCTATAGGTGGTCAACAACATGGAATGGTCGCACTTGATAGCAATGGCGCAGTAATTCGCAAGGCGCTTTTATGGAATGACACACGCTCTGCATCTGCTGCAGAAGATTTGAATAAAGAACTCGGTGGAAATGCAGAAGCTGCTCGCAAAGTTGGATCTGTTTTAGTTGCATCATTTACAGCGACAAAACTTCGCTGGATGGCAGATAACGAAAGTGCAAATGCTGCAAAAGTTGCTGCAGTAGCGCTACCCCATGACTGGCTTTCATGGCAGTTACAGGGAGCAAAAGATTTTTCAACTCTATTCACAGATAGAAGTGATGCATCCGGAACAGGATATTTCGATCCAACAACTTCGCATTATCGCGAAGATATTGTGAAGTTAGCGCTTCGTCATGATTCCGATGTTTATCTCCCAAAATTAATTGCACCATCATCATTTGGCGGAGAAACTTCTGGTGGAATTCCAATTGCGCCAGGTGCTGGCGATAATGCCGGTGCAGCACTTGGTCTGCAAGCAGAACCTGGTGATGTTGTTGTCTCACTTGGAACAAGTGGAACCGCATTTGCTGTTTCACAAACTCCAACCCATGATGCAAGTGGAGCGGTCGCTGGATTCGCCGATGCAACAGGACGTTTCTTGCCGCTTGTATGCACACTCAATGCTGCTCGTATTTTTGATGCAGCAGCAGCAATTCTTGGAAAGAGTCACGATGAAGTTGGTCAATTAGCTCTAGCTGGTGAACCTGGCGCTCATGGACTAACACTTTTGCCGTATTTTGAAGGTGAGCGCACACCTAATCGTCCACATGCAACAGGTGTCTTTGATGGAATGAATATTTCTAATTCCAATCAGCAAGATATCGCTCGAGCAATGATTGAAGGAATGCTTGCAGGACTAGCTGATGCAGTTGATGCACTTATTGCACTTGGTGTAAATGTAAATCGAATTCTTCTAATCGGTGGTGCGGCAAAGAATCCTGCAATTGCACCCATTGCAAGTGCACTATTTGGTCGCGAAGTATTACTTCCACCACCTGGTGAATATGTTGCAAATGGTGCAGCAAAACAAGCAGCATGGGCGCTACTTGGCGGAGCAAATGCTCCAACATGGGATCTCGGTGAAATTTCACGTCACACCGCGAAACCAACACCACATGTGATGGAAAAGTATCGATCTCTCAAAGCACGTACGGAGAATTGGTAATCCATATCTTTTCAGGTACATTCGCATAACAATGACGCGTCGTAACTGGATTCTTTTCGCTCTCACAGGTTTCTTATGGGGAATTCCTTACCTGCTCATTAAAGTCGCAGTACGCGATTACTCTCCGACACTCGTTGTCTGTGGTCGAACACTTATTGGTGCCGCCATTCTTATTCCCATTGCAATGAAGCAAGGATCTCTTCGTTCAGCGCTCAAGGGAATTCGCTACGTTATTCCGTATGCATTCGCTGAAATGGTTGGTCCGTGGATTCTTATTACTACTGCAGAGACGAAAATCAGTTCTGGCCTTGCCGGTCTCCTTGTAGCAACAGTTCCAATTTGGTCAACAATTCTTACTTCCCTCCATGGCGATAGGAGTGTGTGGAACCCTCGCCGTTTATTCGGCATCGGTATTGGTTTTATAGGCGTTGTAGCCCTTGTTGGTATTGAAAGCATCACCGGAACTAGCGATCCATTAGCAATTGGTGCTGTGATTCTTGCTTCGATTCTCTACGCCTTTGCAACTAT
>JAPLBJ010000047.1 GCA_026392845.1 Actinomycetota bacterium | reverse complement strand
CCGGAGTTATCCCAGTGTTGAAGGCAGATTTCTCACGTGTTCCTCACCCGTTCGCCGCTAATTCATCCCCGAAGGGACTTCATCGCTCGACTTGCATGTGTTAAGCACGCCGCCAGCGTTCGTCCTGAGCCAGGATCAAACGCTCCATAGAAAGTTTTTCTGGCGTACAGACATAAACAACTGTCGTTATTTCTTGTCTTTACCAAAGGAAATCAACGGGTATAGCTAATGAATTAGCAATACCTCATTGAAGTATTTATTTAGAGAATGACAAATAGAGCCATTCTCTGGCATTGACTTATGGCACGCTGTTGAGTTCTCAAGGTACGGATGCGCACTGCGTCAAGGAATTTCTTCCTATTTTCAGGGCAGACCGCCAAACCTAGTGCATGCACGCAGGCGGGGTCAAACCGCCCAAATTACGCTCTAGATGAGGAGATCGATGCTGTCCAGCCTAAATCGTCTGGTGCACAGCAAGGAGCGTAACTATAGGCCTCCCCTGTCACAGGGTCAAATCGGGATAATCGAGCAATTTCTGTAGTGAAAATATCGATAAAAAAGCCCTAAAAGCCATCTCCGCTAGGCTTTTAGGGCCGTTTTTTCTAGAGCCTAAATCAGCTCTATTGCTGCCAGATCTCTCTTGCCCTTTCTCAAAACCGCATATTTTCCGCATAGAAAGTCACTTTTTGTAGGAGCGAAATCATCCCCGCTGATTTTTACGTTATAGAGATAAGCGCCACCTTCTTTGACGATGCGACGAGCCGCCGATTTTGAATCCACGACGCCAGCAGCAGTAATGAGGTCCACCCATGTCGGAATATCTTCTCTTTTAGAGATAGTTGCTCGCGGTAGTTCTGCAAGTGCACTAGCGAGTGTTGCCTCATCTAGTTCGCCGAGTTCGCCTTGTCCAAATAGTGCACGTGCTGCCGCTTCCACTCGTTGCGTTGTCTCTGCGCCATGGAGAAGTGTTGTTAGTTCGCGTGCAAGGGCTCGATGAGCTTCACGCAAACCAGGATTTTCATTATGTGATTTCTCAAGTGCATTGATTTCGTCGTGAGATAAGAAAGAAAATACTTTCAGGAAATTGATTACATCTTTATCTTCTGAGTTCAACCAGAATTGGAAGAATGCGTATGGCGATGTCATTTCCGGATCTAGCCACACGCTTCCTCCCGCTGTCTTACCAAATTTCGAACCATCGGATTTAGTGAGAAGCGGAACTGTAAGTGCGTGACCACTTCCGCCTTCAACGCGGCGAATCAAATCTAATCCCGCAACAATATTTCCCCACTGATCAGATCCACCTAATTGCAACGTGCAACCATGACGCTTGAAGAGTTCTAAGTAATCGTAGGATTGCAAAACTTGATAGGAGAATTCGGTGTATGAAATTCCACCTGCATCTAATCGCGAAGCAACTGAATCTTTAGCAAGCATCTGATTGACGCTGAAGTGTTTACCGATATCGCGCAGGAATTCGATTGCAGATAATGGTGAAGTCCAATCAAGGTTATTGACTACTCGTGCAGGATTCTTAGGCGCATCAAAATCTAGAAATGCCGAAACTTGAGTACGAATTCTTGAGACCCAATTTTCAACGATTTCAGTGGAGTTCAGGGAACGTTCTTCGTTACGACCACTTGGATCGCCAACTAAACCTGTCGCTCCACCAACTAAAGCAATGGGATAATGACCCGCTAACTGAAATCTACGAAGTACTAAAAGAACGACTAAATTTCCACAGTGCAAACTGGGGGCTGTTGGATCGAAACCAACATAGAGAGTGATTGGCTTAGAGAGCGCTTCGGCAAGTGCCTTCTCATCAGTGGATTGAGCAAGTAATCCGCGCCACCGAAGGTCATCCAATAAATTCATGCACTCATCATTCCTGTAAAAGCCTTCTGGGCGTCGGCAATACTCTTTTGCGTTGCGAGATTTTCTGAACGCGCCTTCTTGATTTGGGCGCTAACCTGAGATGGCGCAGTACCACCATGTGTCACACGAGCATCAAGTGCGCCTTTGACAGTAAGAACTGCTCGCACTCCCCCATCAAGGGAGGCGTGTATTGATGAATATTCTGAATCAGTGAGTTCATGTAACTCACGATTTGTAGATTCGCACAAGGCTACGCACATTCCAGCAGCATCATGTGCTAGTGCAAATGGAATCTATTTCAATACTAAATAATCAGCGATTTCAGTAGCGAGTGAGAATCCCAGAGGAGCCGCATCCAACATTTTCTGGCGATCAAAATCCGTTGTTGCAACCATTCCTGTTACTGCAGGAAGAACTAAGAGCAAAGTATCGATGCTATCAAAGAGCGGTTCTTTATCCTCTTGAAGATCTCGGTTATATGCAAAAGGTAAGCCTTTGAGCATCGTTAGAACAGAGACAAGATTTCCGATGAGCCGACCTGACTTACCACGTGCAAGTTCGGCCATATCTGGATTTTTCTTCTGCGGCATAATCGATGAACCTGTTGAGTATTGGTCCGCAACTTTTGCCCATGAAAATTCCGTTGATGCCCAGTAAGTCCACTCTTCGCCGATGCGAGATAGGTGAACGCCAACCATTGAAAGTATGAATAGCGCTTCGGCTACATAATCACGATCACTTACTGCATCAATGCTATTTGCAAACGTTTCTACAAAGCCTAAATCCTTTGCAGTTGCTTGCGGATCAAGAGGCAAGGAAGAACCAGCAAGTGCACCTGCTCCGAGGGAGCTAACAGAAGTACGAGCAAGCCAATCGTGCATACGATCCAAATCACGAGAAAAGGCCTGCGCATGCTTTGCTAATTCATGGCCAAAAGATACTGGCTGTGCATGTTGAATATGCGTGAAGCCTGGAGCAGGAGCATCGACATACTCACTTGCTTTATCCAAGATCGCATCTTGTAGAAATGTCAAAAGTTGGGCGATTTCTAAGATGTGATCGATAGCAAAGAGGCGCAAGTCTGTTGTGACTTGATCATTGCGTGAACGTCCCGCACGCAGAACTCCACCAGTTGCCCCTAGCTTTTCAGTGAGTCCGCGCTCCAAAGCGCTGTGAACATCTTCATCGCTAGCGATAGGTGCAAAAGAACCTGAAGTAACTTCTGAAATCAATTCCTTGAGTGCGCTCTCGATTGTCTTGGCATCATCTTTTGAAATAAGAGAACTACTACGCAGAACAGAGAGATGCGCCAGAGAGGAACGAAGATCGTAGGGCGCTAATCGCCAATCAAAATGAATGCTGCGAGAGAGAGCGAAGACTGAATCTGCAGGCGATGATGAAAAACGACCTCCCCAGAGCGCCATTATTTCCTCTTCCCTTTTTTAGAATTTGTATCCGCGTAAGCGAGTAATTCTTTCGCTAATTGGGCTCCACCTGTTGCTTTCTTTGATACAAGAATAATCGTGTCGTCACCTGCAATTGTTCCGATCACACCCGTTAGATGGGCATGGTCGAGTGAACTCGCTAAGAATGCAGCAGCACCCGGTGGAGTATGGATTACAGCGAGATTGGCGCTGTAATCGACGGAGAGAATAAGTTTTGCGGGCAGTGGCGTTACGCGAGAGAGTGCATCGTCCGAGGACTTCTCCAATTTGTAAACGGAATCACCATCGTTATCACGTCCTCGAATCACACCGAGCTCTTCTAAATCACGGCTCGCAGTCGCTTGAGTAACTCGAAAACCTGCCTTCTTCAGATGTGAAACTAAATCTGATTGCGAACGAATGAGTCCGGATTCAATGAGAGCAACCGCTTTTGCTCTACGCGCTGAAACGCCATGTGAATTAGTTGTCATGTGACATCACCTTTTCAAATATTGTGCAGAATTTAGCGAGTTGGATTCGAGAAATGTTGAGCGCTGGAGCAATACGAATCGTTGAATCATTTGCAGCGTTGACCAAAATACCTTGCTCACGCATTTGTAGAGCTATTCTTGATGCAATCGGCTTTTCGAGTTGGATACCTAGGAGAAGTCCAGCACCGCGAACTTCTGATACACCTTCGATAAGAGGAATCTTTTGCATAATAAATTCTTGATCTTTACGCACTTTGATCATGATTTTATCTTTTTCAATAACTTTGATTACCGCTAAAGCCGCCGCAGTTGTAATGGGGTTACCACCAAAAGTTGAACCATGATCGCCAGCGACAAAGAGTTTTGCAGCATCACCAAGCGCGATCATTGCGCCAAGCGGCAAGCCACCACCTAAACCTTTTGCAAGTGTTATAACATCAGGAGTAATTCCAGAATATTCATAACCGAACCAATCCCCCGTACGCCCCATACCAGTTTGCACTGCATCTATAACCAGTAGCGCACCTTTTTGCGTGCAGAGTTCGCGAACTTGAGCCAGGTAATCAACGGGTGGAACAATTACTCCTGCTTCACCCATTATCGGTTCCAAAATTACCATTGCCGTTTTAGTACTAATTGCACGACGCATCGCTTTAATATCACCGTAGGGAACATGCTTTATTCCCTTGATAAGTGGCAGAAATGGTTCACGCTTTGACGGTTGACCTGTCATCGAAAGTGCGCCCATCGTACGTCCGTGAAAAGCACCTTGTGCTGCAACGATTCGATATTTCCCGGTACGACGCGATAATTTCATCGCCGCTTCATTTGCCTCTGCACCTGATTGTGCAAAGAAAACTCGTCCACTCTCATCGCCTGTCATTGAGGCAAGTTTTTGAGCTAACTCAACAACGTTTGGATGCGCATAAAAATTGCTTACGTGACCAAGAGTTCCAACTTGCTTTGACACAGCTTTTACAATCGCAGGATGTGCATGTCCCAACACATTTGTTGCTATTCCACCCAATAGATCGAGATATTTTTTACCTTCAACGTCGTACACCTCGCTACCTTTACCCTTTACGAGCGATATTGACGGCACACCGTAATTATCTTGAAGTGCCTTTTTCCATGCGGTGCTTACTTGTTCATTTTTCATGCTCTCACCAATGTTCCCCCGTGATGTTCGAGTGCATCAGCTAAAGCACTCGGTTTGGTTCCATCAATGATTCGCACCGCTTTAGAACCTTTAGCTATTGCATCCAAGGCGGCTTGAACCTTTGGTGCCATGCCATCAGAAAAAGTCGATTTCATCGAACTAAGTTCGTTCGCAGAAATATCAGATATCAGTGAGTTGGTCTCTGGCCAGTTCCGATAGATACCTTCGACATCAGTCATGATGATAAGAGCAGTCGCGTCTAGTGCTCCTGAAATCGCTGCAGCTGCTAGATCTGCATTGACGTTGAATCCAGTATCACCATCTTCTGAAGATGCTATCGGTGCAATTACTGGAATCTTTCCCTCGCTTAATATTTGATGAATAGTCTCCAGGTGTACATTCGTGACATCTCCAACCAATCCAAGATCAGCGCTTTCGCCATTGACCAATGTGTTCAACTTTTTAGCAACCAAGGTGTGACCCCTGCGTCCAGACATTGCTTGCGCACCGACACCAGCGCTCTGAAGATGATGTGCAACAGATGGTCCAACCTGTTCCACTAGTACAGATTCAACAACTGCAAATATTTCCGGAGTAGTTTTTCGAAATCCGCCAACAAATTCACTTGTTATACCGGCTTGTTCAAGGCCCTTATCTATTTGAGGACCCCCGCCATGCACAATCACTATTTCCACGCCCTTAGAAATGGCAGTTTTTACTGTTTGCGCAAAATCACCATTTTTGTCACTCATCGCATGACCACCAAATTTGATTACTATCATGATGAATACGCAGAGTTCTCTTCGACATAATCATGGCTAAGGTCATTGGTGATTACTGTTGCTACTGATTGCCCGATATTCATTGCAATATCGATGCGAACTTCTCGACCCGAGAAATCAACTTTTGATTTATCATCGGCTGGTGCACTCGATTTACAGACTTGGATGCCATTGAGAGAGACATCGATGCATAGAGGGTCCATCACTGCATTCGCTGTTCCCACTGCTGCCAATACCCTGCCCCAATTAGGATCATTTCCAAAGATTGCGCATTTGAGAAGATTGTTTCGAGCACAAGCACGAGCAATCTCAACTGCATCTTCTTCAGTTTGAGCACCAACCACATTGATAGCCACGGTCTTAGTGGAACCCTCTGCATCTGCAATAAGTTGCTTCGCTAATGATGAGCACACCTCTATCAAAATCATTTCTAGAGTCGAACTCGAAATCTCTTTACCGCTGGCCCCAGATGACATGAATAACACCGTGTCATTTGTTGAGGTACAGCCATCAGAATCGATTCTGTTGAATGTGCGGTTGATTACACGGTCAAAAATTGATGCAAAGTCCTTAGGTAGGACTGCATCTGTCATAACTACCGAAAGCATTGTCGCTAGTGCTGGAGCAAGCATTCCAGCGCCTTTTGCGATACCAATCACGCTAGATCCTTCTACGTCGGCGTGAGCAATTTTTGGAACTGAATCGGTTGTCATAATCGCGTGAGCGCTCTGTGATACATCTCCGATATCCAGATTTATTGCTAGTAAACCCTTTTTGATTTTATCCATCGGCAATAGCTCACCGATCATTCCTGTGGAACAGACAATCACTTCACCAGATGAAACTTTTAGCAATCTTGCAACCTCTTCGGCAGTTTCATGAGTATCTAGAAATCCTTGTGGGCCTGTACATGCATTTGCGCCACCAGAGTTGAGAACAACTGCGCGCACTTCGCCACCTTTGATGACTTCTTTACTCCAGATAACAGGCGCCGCAATAACTTTATTTGTTGTGAAGACCGCGGTTGCATCAAATAGCGGTCCCTGGTTTTCAATAATTGTCAGGTCTAGCGCGCCACTGCTTTTCAATCCCGCGGCGACTGCACCACCTCTAAATCCTTTCGGAAAATTCATGCTGATAGGCCTGTGCTTTCCGGGAAACCACACATGAGGTTCGCATTTTGAATAGCTTGACCCGCTGCACCTTTTCCAAGATTATCGATTGCAGCAGAGATCATTACTCTCTGGGTATGTTCATCGCATGCAACTTGCATATGAACTCTGTTTGTTCCGTACACAGCACTCGTTTGTGGCATCTGTCCAAGTGGAAGAACAGATACAAATTGTTCATTTCTGAAATATTCGCTCACCATGCCATGCATCTCTTGTGTAGAAATCCAATTAGCCAATTTTGCCGTTGCTGTTGAAAGAATGCCACGTGGCATTGGGGCAAGTATCGGTGTGAAACTAATCCTCATATCTTGGCCTGAAATCGCATAGAGGCTCTCTTCGATTTCAGGAG
>JAPLBJ010000034.1 GCA_026392845.1 Actinomycetota bacterium | reverse complement strand
GCTCGCAAAAGACGATCTACGTCGTCAACGCTTCGGATTCCGCCTCCCACTGTGAGTGGAATAAATACTTGCTCCGCAGTGCGACGTACAACATCTAGAGTTGTTTCGCGATTGCTACTACTTGCAGAAATATCCAAAAATGTAAGTTCGTCAGCACCCTCGCTGTCATAGAGAGATGCCATTTCAACTGGATCTCCCGCATCAACGAGATTCGTGAAATTAACTCCTTTGACAACGCGTCCATCTGTTACATCGAGACAAGGAATGATTCGTACTGAAAGAGTCATTTTCCAGATGCCTTCAGCGCTTCTTGCAATGTAAATGCTCCGGCATAGAGTGCTTTGCCAACAATTGCACCTTCCACTCCAATTGAGCGAAGTTGTGCCAATCCTTCAATATCTGCAAGCGATGAAATTCCGCCACTTGCAACGATAGGTTTATTAGTTGCAGCGCATACTTCCTTGAGTAATTCAAAATTTGGACCCATGAGAGTTCCATCTTTAGCCACATCTGTAACTACATATCGAGCGCAACCATTGCGATCTAGACGCTCTATCGTTTCGAAAAGGTCACCACCCTCTTTAGTCCAACCACGTGCAGCGAGTGTGTGGCCGCGAACATCGAGTCCCACAGCAATGCGATCTCCATATTGCGAAATTACTTGCGCAGTCCACTCAGGATTTTCAAGTGCAGCAGTTCCTAAATTCACTCGTGTACATCCTGTAGCAAGGGCTCTGCGTAATGACTCGTCATCGCGAATACCGCCTGAGAGTTCAACTTTGATATCAAGAGTTTTTACAACCGATGCAAGTAGTTCACTATTTTCACCACGGCCAAATGCGGCATCAAGATCCACTAAGTGCAACCATTCAGCACCCGCCGCTTGAAATTCAAGTGCAACTTCTAGTGGTGATCCATAGACACTTTCACGAGCTAATTCACCTTGCACTAGGCGAACTGCTCGTCCATCTTTGACATCAACAGCCGGCAAAAGTTCCAAATAACTCATAGTGATTTCACCCAATTCTTGATAAGCGCCAGTCCTGCACGCCCCGACTTCTCAGGGTGGAATTGTGTTGCACTTACATAGTCATCTTCGATAGCTGAAAGAAATTTTTCTCCATAGGTCGTCCATGTTGCATTCGAAGATGGAGAACTTTTCGCAGCATAGGAATGCACGAAGTAGAAAGACTCATTTTCAATACCTTTGAACAAGGTGGAATGTTTGGCACTCTCTACTGAGTTCCAACCCATGTGAGGCAATATTGGAGCATCAACTTTAGATATTTGCCCTTCCCATATTCCAACGCCTGCATGTGAACCATTATCGGAATGCTCTAAACCTTCTGAAAATAGAATTTGCATTCCGATACAAATACCCAATGTTGGACGTTCTAACTCTTTGCGTTTGCGAATAATCTTTGCGCCTCTGACAGCATTGAGACCTTTCATGCACGCTGCAAATGCGCCGACTCCAGGTACAACTAAACCCTGAGCCTCAATTGCTTCATCAAAGTCAGATGTAAGAATGACATTATCGCTAGCTGTTGCAAATGCGCGCTGTGCTGAACGAAGATTGCCAGACCCGTAATCAAGAATCGCGATCAAAGAGAACCTTTTGTTGATGGAATACCTGCAACACGGCCATCGAGTGAAACTGCATCACGAAGTGCGCGAGCAACTGCTTTGAATTGCGCTTCAAAAACGTGATGTGCATTTCGACCTTCAAGTACGCGAATGTGTAGCGCAATATGTGCTTCAGCAACAATGGATTCCCAAATGTGCTTTCCAAGTGTTGTATCAAAAGTTCCGATGAGTTCAACAATTTCAGGTTGGCGATGAACAAGATATGGGCGACCCGAAAGATCAACTGCTGCTTGAACTAAAACTTCATCGAGTGGAACCATTGAATCGCCAAAGCGACGAATTCCAGCTTTATCCCCTAGTGCTTCGCGTAACGCTTGGCCAAAGGCAAGGGATGTATCTTCAACGCTGTGGTGTGAATCAACGTCGATATCGCCCGTTGTTTTGATTGTTAGATTGAAACCAGAATGCTTACCAAGTTGAGACATCATGTGATCAAAAAATGGAACGCCTGTATCCACAGAGATGCTTCCATCACCATCGAGATTGAGCTCTACGAGGACGTGTGATTCTTTAGTCTTACGTTCAACTCTGGCTTGTCTCATTTTGTATCTCCTGTAGTTTTTCAAGAAAAAGATTATTCTCGGCTACATTGCCGATTGTTACTCTGAGATAACCCGATAATCCCACATCGCGTATGAGAATGCCTTTATCGAGCATCGCTTGCCACAATTGTGGCGCACTTTGGCCAAATCCAGAAAAAAGCACGAAGTTCGCGCTGCTAGGAATTGTGTGTAGACCAAAACTATGAAGAGCTGTTACCACTCTCTCTCGTTCGCTCACTAATGTCGCCACAGTGGCTAGGAGTTCCTTGCGAAATTCTAGAGCAACAACTGCTGCGCTCTGAGTTAGCGCACTTAGGTGATAGGGCAAACGAACAAGAGTCATTGCATCAATAACTCTTGGGTGCGCTACTAAATACCCAACTCGTGCCCCCGCAAAAGCAAATGCCTTACTCATGGTGCGAATAACGATGAGATGAGGATTCGAATCGATCAGAGTTACAGCAGATAATTCTTGAGAGAATTCTGCGTACGCTTCATCGACAATGAGTAAGCCACCGATTGAAGAAACAGCCATAGCTAACCGCTCAATATCAGCGATTGATATAGCGTCCCCCGTCGGGTTATTTGGCGTCGTAATAAAAGTTAGTCGTGGTTTCAATTCTTTTACTTGAACAATTGCTAGATCAATATTGAATGTTAGGTCGCGATTTCGAGCACCATCTACCCACTGAACAGATGTGACTTTTGAAATTAGTGGGTGCATTGAATATGAGGGCGTAAAGCCAAGTGCGCTACCGCCAGAAAATGCTAAGAAAATAGATTGGATAATCTCGTTACTTCCATTAGCAGCCCATATAGAACCGTGGTCAAAAGAACTCTTTGATAGTTCATTAATAAAATTAGCAAGGGATGTACGCAGTGCGATTGCATCGCGGTCGGGATAACGATTGAGAGTCGAACTTACCTGAGCAAGTTTCTCTGCGATAGCAACCTGCAATTGTGGTGATGGTGGAAATGGATTCTCATTTGTATTCATCGCTGCCTGCGATGGAACTTGTGGAGCCCCATAAGGACTTAGCGATGCAAGATCAGTGCGAAGCGGTAACCAATCTGGCCATTGCATCGTCATGATTTCTTCTCAAATCGCGCAGTCATTGCTTCGCCGTGCGCCGGTAAGTCTTCTGAATTAGCAAGAGTAATTACAGTATCTGCAATCTCTGTGAATGCTTTCTCGCCATACTCGATGAAATGTAGACCACGAAGAAAAGTTGCAACAGATAAGCCACTTGAATGGCATGCGCAACCACCTGTAGGTAATACGTGATTTGAACCTGCTGAATAATCACCGAGTGATACTGGAGAAAAACGTCCAATGAAAACTGCTCCAGCATTACGAATCTTGGACGCCACTAATTGCGCATCCACAGTTTGAATCTCTAAGTGTTCAGCAGCGTAAGCATTGACGACATCAATTCCTTGGGCAACTGAATCAACGAGAACTATCGCTGATTGAATACCGCTAAGCGCTGTAGTAATTCGCTCAGAATGTTTTGTGCGTGGAACACGCGTTGCTAATTCTTTTTCTACAGCCGTGGCAAGTTCTTGTGAATCTGTCACAAGGATTGCTGCGGCAATCGTGTCATGCTCTGCTTGGCTAATGAGATCTGCCGCAACTTCGCCAGCTAGTGCCGATGAATCAGCAAGAATTGCTATTTCAGTTGGTCCTGCCTCTGAGTCAATTCCAACTATTCCACGAAGTGCTCTCTTAGCTGCTGCAACATAAATATTGCCTGGTCCAGTAACCATGTCACATTTATCGCAAAGGTCCTTCATCCCATATGCAAATAATGCAATAGCTTGGGCTCCCCCGATAGCAAATACTTCAGTAATTCCAAGGAGTGCACATGCTGCCAAAATTGTCGGATGCGGCAAACCACCAAATTCTTTTTGTGGAGGTGATACAACTGCAATGCTCGCTACGCCTGCAATTTGTGCTGGGATTACATTCATCAACACTGAACTTGGATACACAGCACGGCCACCTGGAACATAGAGTCCGACTCGATCTACTGGAATCCATCGTTCTGTCACGCTTCCACCATCTACAACTGTTGTAGTTTTATCACTACGACGCTGATCATTGTGAACCTTAGTAATACGCGCAGCAGAAACTTCCAGCGCTCTTCGAATCTTTGGATCTAATTGAGCTAAGGCAGAATCGAGCGCACCCTGTGGAACTCGAATCGATGTAGGGAGAACTCCATCAAATTCTTGCGCAAGTGCTAGAAGATCTGATTCATTTCCATTCTTGACTCGATGCAAAATTGGTTGAATTAATTCCATTGCTTGGGCAACATCCATCGCTGCACGAGGAAGTGCGCTCTGATATTCAGATTTGGATAGCGAGCGTCCGCGTAGGTCAACGGTACGAATCATTGTCTTATTGTAGAGCTTGGGATTAAAGCTTTGCCTGCAATTAAACGGTAACGAGGCAGGCTGGACCCAATATTGATTTGAGATCAGCGCTCAAACTCGGAGATGCGGTAACGAGGGCATCTACCTTCATAATTGTCTTTGAACCATTGTCATCTAGATAAAGGTGAACTTCTCGCTTACCTGGGTGGGTTCTCAAAATCTCCTTCATCCGCTCAACAATAGGTGGAGTGCATTGATTGATTGGCATGGAAATAACGAGTGGGCCAACAGGACCGCGGGAGATGTCAGGCATTGTCATTTCAACAGCCGTAAAGCGAAGTTGTTCTTCACGTCGATCTACTCGACCGCGAATCGTCACAATACGATCTTCCGTCAGTGACATTGAATATTGGTTATACGTCTTTGAGAAAAAGAGTGCCTCAACGGAACCTTCAAGATCTTCAATCGTTACAACAGCCCACGACGCACCTTGACGCGTGACTTTACGAGTAACACTTGTAATCAATCCTCCGACAGTAACCATGGATTCGTGAGTAGCACCTTCTTCGACTAATTCACTAATTGTCATATCTGTATTTGCGCGCAATATGTGTTCGACACCAAGTAGCGGATGATCAGATACATAGAGTCCAAGCATTTCTCTCTCGTAACTAAGCAACATTGCCTTTTCCCATTCACCAGTTGGGATTTCGATATCCAAGCCTGCAACAGCACTCACGGTTTCACCACCGAAGAGATCGAATTGACCAATTGCTTCGGCTCTCTTTGTCTCGATGATGGAATCAATCGCCTCTAGGTAAATAGACATCAAACCCTTACGCGTTGCACCAAGTGATCCAAATGCACCACCTTTGATGAGTGATTCAATAGTTTTCTTATTACAAACCGAAACATCTACCTTTGCTAAGAAATCACCAAATGATGCGTAGCGCCCCTTTGTATCGCGAGAACTCTTAATGGAAGCAACGACACCTTCTCCAACGTTTCGAATAGCGGCTAACCCAAAGCGGATATCTTTGCCGCGAGGTGTGTATTCGGCATCTGATTCATTGACATCGGGTGGCAATACTTGAATTCCCATACGGCGAGATTCGCTCAGATAAAGAGCTGACTTATCTTTATCATCGCGAACACTTGTAAGAAGTGCTGCCATATATTCGGTTGGGTAGTTAGCTTTGAGGTAAGCAGTCCAATAAGAAACCATTCCGTATCCCGCACTGTGTGCACGGTTGAATGCGTAGTCAGAGAATGGAATAAGAACTTCCCACAAACGAGCTATTGATGCACCTGAGAAACCGTTCTCTTTCATTCCAGCTTCAAACGGAACGTATTCCTTATCGAGGATCTCTTTATTCTTCTTACCCATTGCTTTACGCAATAGATCCGCGCGACCGAGTGAGAAACCAGCAACTTTTTGAGCAATTGCCATAACTTGCTCTTGATACACGATGAGACCGTATGTATCGCCCAAAATTTCATCAAGTGGCTTGTGTAACTCTGGATGAATTGGCTCAACAGGCTTTCGACCATTCTTGCGATCTGCATAGTTATTGTGCGCATTTTCACCCATTGGCCCTGGGCGATATCCCCTGATTTGCTTTGATATTTAGCAAGGCATCATCGAGAACAGAGAGGTTTCGTAGCCCTAAGAAGTCCATCTTGAGTAGGCCCGTTGATTCGCAGGCGCCCATATCGAATTGAGTAATGATTGCGCCATCTGCTTCACGTCGATGAATTGGAATAACATCGAGTAGTGGCTCACGCGAGAGAATTACGCCGGCTGCGTGTACTCCCCACTGACGCTTCAGGCCTTCAAGTCCTCGCGCGGTATCTACAACACGCTTTGAATCTGGATCAGTGTCATAGAGAGTTCTAAATTCACCAGCTTCGGAATAACGTTCATCCTTAGGGTCAAATACTCCTGAGAGTGAAATATCTTTACCCATCACAGATGGTGGCAACGCCTTTGTTAGTTTTTCACCAATTACATAGGGATATCCAAGAACGCGAGTTGAATCTTTGAGCGCTTGCTTCGATTTAATAGTGCCATACGTAATGATCTGAGCAACGCGATCTTCACCATATTTCTCTGTTGCATAACGAATCATTTCGCTGCGTCTGCGTTCATCGAAGTCCAGATCAATATCTGGCATAGAGATACGTTCTGGATTCAAGAAGCGCTCAAAAAGTAAGCCGTGCACTAATGGGTCAAGTCCAGTAATTCCAAGTGCATATGCAACAAGTGAACCCGCAGCAGAACCGCGACCTGGGCCAACGCGAATTCCAACTTTTTTAGCATGTGCAACTAAGTCGGCGACAACAAGGAAGTAACCAGGAAATCCCATCTTCTCCATGACGCCAAGTTCGTATGACAATCGATCTTTATATTCTTGTGGAACGTTTTCACCAAGGCGCCATATAAGTCCACGTTCTGATTCTTTAACGAGCCATGAATCTTCGCTCTCCCCCTCAGGAACGCTGAACTGTGGAAGTAAATTTTCGCCTTCACGAAGTTTTACATCACAGCGCTCTGCAATAAGCAATGTGTTATCGCATGCCTCTGGTAATTCTTTGAAAAGTTCTCGCATCTGTGCAGGAGTCTTGAGATAGAACTCGTCATTATCGAATTTGAATCGCTTTGGGTCAGCCAATGTTGAACCAGATTGCACACAGAGCAGCGCTTCATGAGAAGGAGCATCGGCATTGAATGTGTAGTGCAAATCATTTGTCGCAAGTAATGGCAGACCTAGCTCTTTACCTAACTTGAGAAGATCTGCTTTTACTCGGGTTTCAACATCGATTCCGTGATCCATCAGCTCAAGAAAGAAATTCTCTTTTCCGAAAATGTCACGTAGTTCACTTGCCGCACGAACCGCTTCTTTATAAGCGCCCATACGAAGTCGAGTTTGAATTTCACCACCCGGACAACCAGTTGTTGCAATGAGACCCGATGAATATTGCGAAAGTAATTCACGATCCATACGTGGCTTGTAGTAATAACCCTCAAGGGATGCATGGGACTAAAGACGGAATAGATTTGAAAGACCTTGATTATTTTCAGCCAAAATTGTCATGTGGGTATAAGCGCCACCACCAGAGACATCATCTTCGCCGCCATCGGCCCACTTCACGCGCTTCTTTTCAAAGCGCGATTCTGGAGCAACATAGGCCTCAATACCGATAATCGGTTTTACGCCAACCTTCTTCGCCTGCTTATAAAAATCAAATGCGCCAAAAACATTTCCGTGATCTGTCATAGCAATTGCTGGCATCTCTTGCCGTGCAACTTCGGCTACTAAATCCCCAACACGTGCTGCACCATCGAGCATCGAGTACTCGGTATGTACGTGTAAGTGGACAAAAGAATCTGAAGACATGATGAGCGAGGTTAGTCCTTACGGCAATACTGCGTCGGAAAGCAACGCCAATGAGCCGATGAGGTCAGCGGGATACGGTGCTTCAAATCTCAAATCTTGACCACTTACTGGATGTTTGAAACGAAGTTCCTTGGCATGAAGCCATGGTCGAGACATTGCCAAACTTGCAGCTAATACTGGATCTGCTCCATACGTCATATCTCCAACGAGTGGATGATTGAGTGCAGAGAAGTGAACTCTAATTTGGTGAGTACGACCAGTTTCTAATTCAACTTGTACAAGTGAGACGCCACGATAGAACTCAATAACTTCGTAATGAGTAATAGATGGTTTTCCTTGTGCAACAACTGCAAAGCGATGATCTTCTTTTGGATGCCGATCAATAGGAGCATCGATAGTTCCAGTTGTTGGATCCATATGTCCTTGAATAAGTGCATGATAAATTTTCTCAACACTGCGATCACGAAATGCTTCTTTGAGAACGCTAAATGCCCGATCACTCTTTGCAACAATCATCAGCCCACTTGTGCCAACATCAAGGCGATGAACAATTCCTTGACGCTCTGCAGGACCACTAGTTGAAACAGAATATCCAGCAGCCATAAGTGCACCAACAACAGTTGGGCCAGTCCATCCCGGACTTGGATGCGCAGCGCAACCAACTGGCTTATCTATAACAATGATGTCGTTATCATCGAATATGACTTGCAGGCCATCGAGTGGTGTCAGAGGAATTGGCGCTGCATTTATCTGTTCAGGCAATAGAACTTCAATAATTTGTCCTGCTTCAACGCGTGCTGATTTCTGCATTGCTACACCATTAGTTGTGATGTCTCCATCTTCTAGGAGTCGAACAACAGATGTACGAGAGAGACCGAGTACGCGAGTGAGAGCGCTATCTATTCGCTCGCCGGCTACTCCTTCAGGTACTGAGAGAGTGCGTAATTCTCGTGACATTTCTAAGCTCCAGGCTGGTCTGGTCGATTATCTCTAGGGGCAACCGGCGCAATATTGCGCGCTGAAAGGATGATTGAAATTCCAGCTGCTACAACAATAGCGCTATCTGCAACATTAAATATTGGCCAATGAGGAAGCTCAATCCAATCAATAACGTGTCCTTGTAAGAATCCAGGAGAACGAAAAATTCGATCGCTTAGATTTCCAAGTACTCCACCCAAGAGCAATCCAAGTACGAGAGCCCAACCACGGTGAATTATGCGTGGCGCAATGTATGTAATGGCCGCAATTACCGCTAATGCAAATAATGAGAAAAGAACTGTAGAGCCTGTTGCAAAACTAAATGCAGCGCCTGGATTACGAATGAATGTGAGTTGGAGTAAAGAGCCAATAATTTTTACAGGTTCACGATTAGAAAGGGCAGAAACTGCCCATGACTTTGTTGCTAGATCTATAAGAAAGGTAATCCACGCGCAGGTATAAAGAAAGCGCCAATACTTGAGAGGTGCGGGGCGCAAATTAGCGCCGCTCTTCCTTCTGCTTACAGACCATGCAGAGAGTTGCACGTGGGAAAACTTGCAGACGAGCTTTACCAATAATATTTCCACATTCTTCGCACTTACCGTATGTCTTATTATCAATACGATCTAGAGCGCGCTCAGTTTGGAGAACCATTTCACGAGCATTGATTACTAGGGACATCTCATGTTCGCGTTCAAAAGTCTTAGTACCTGCATCAGCTTGATCATCTCCTGAGCCTTCACCAGATTCTTTGATGAGCGAATCCATCTCAGCTTCAACAAGTGTGAGTTCATGTTGCAAGCGAAGTAAATCCTTTGTAACTTCACCACGTATTGCCTTGAGTTCTGATGCGCTCCACGGCGATTCGTTATCACTGACTACAACTGGAGTTGGAGCGCCTTTAATTGGCTTCAGTGGCGCAACTTTCTTTCCACTCTTGGCAGGACGCGGTGGTGGAAGCATTGTGAGACGGCGTTCTTCAACTACTGGAACAACTACTGGGGCAACAATCGTGGAGACACTTACTGTCTGAGATTTTTCATCGACTGTCAGAGTTGTCTTAGATGGGAAAGGTCGTCCTGGTGCTTTTTTGACTGGAATACTCTTTACTGCGCTCTTCTTCGCAATAGCTTTCTTTGCAGGAGCCTTCTTTGCGGGAGCTTTCTTCGCAACAGCTTTTTTCGCAGGCGCCTTTTTTGCTACAGGTTTCTTAGCTGCGCTCTTCTTCGCTGGGGCGCTTTTCTTAGGCATGGCGCGCACCTTATGCCGAATTGGGCGATCGCACCAACTTCGCCACGGGTAAATTGCTCACGCGATGCTCTAGACTCCTCCACGAACACATTTTCAAGCGTTGACGGGGCCATCACCTCACGAGCTTGTTGGAAGAGTCGAGTGGAATTTCATTCGAGGTAGAACCAACAGTGTTTATATAAGAGGTATCGAGTAATCGATACAAGGCGGGTGGTACCGCGAGTTATCCATTGAGATGGAAATTCGTCCCTCCAGTTCCATACAGCGGAGCTATCTGGAGGGTTTTTTAATGTCATTTCGTGCGATTCCTGCATCCATAGATCTTCCTGCAATGGAACATTCAATTCTTAAATTTTGGAAAGACAATTCCATTTTCGAAGAGAGCACCAAGGCTCGCGCCAATGGTGAAGCGTGGACTTTCTATGAAGGTCCCCCAACGGCAAATGGATTACCAGGAACTCACCATATTGAAGCGCGTGTTTTCAAAGATGTATTTCCGCGTTTTCAAACAATGAAAGGCAAACTCGTAGAACGTAAAGCAGGTTGGGATTGCCATGGTTTGCCTGTTGAGATTGCAGTCGAAAAGGAACTTGGTTTCTCTGGCAAGGGAGATATTGAAAAATTCGGTATTGCGCAATTCAATGACAAGTGTCGCCAATCAGTAACGCGCCATGTTGATGCATTTGCGACCATGACTAACCGAATGGGTTTCTGGGTTGATTTTGCTCAGGCGTATTGGACGATGGCTCCAGAATATGTAGAGAGCGTCTGGTGGAGTCTCAAAGAGATTTGGAAGAAAGGTCTCCTAGTTCAAGATCATCGTGTTGCACCTTACTGCCCTCGTTGTGGAACTGGACTTTCGGATCACGAATTAGCACAAGGGTACGAAAGCGTTGTAGATCCATCTGTATATGTACGTTTCCCAATTACATCGGGTGAGCTGAGCGAGCTTGGGGCATCACTACTTGTCTGGACTACAACACCGTGGACACTCGTTTCTAACACTGCAATCGCGGTACACCCAGAAGTTGAGTATGTACTTGTAGAAGTTACACATGAGGAGAAGAGCGAACTCTTAGTTGTAGCCGATGCGCTTCAGTCATCTCTTACTGGTGAAGTTAAAGTATTGCGTACCATGCTTGGTAAAGATCTTGAGCGCACTACTTACTCTCGACCTTTTGACTATGTAGAAATTCCAGATTCACATTACGTCGTGCTGGCAACATATGTCACAACTGAAGATGGAACTGGACTTGTTCACCAATCCCCTGCCTTTGGTGCCGATGACTTACAGGTATGTCGCGCGTATGGATTGCCTGTTATCAATCCTGTTGCACCAGATGGAACTTTCTTACCTGATGTAGCAGTTGTCGGTGGCCTATTTTTCAAAGATGCAGATAAGCCACTTGTAAAAGAATTAAGAAGTAAAGGTCTGCTCTATAAGCACCAACCATATGAGCACCAATACCCACACTGCTGGCGCTGTCACACAGCGTTGATTTACTACGCGCAACCTTCTTGGTACATCCGTACCACTTCAATCAAGGATGCACTCATTCGTGAGAATCAAAAGACTGATTGGCATCCAGAGACAATTAAAGATGGTCGCTATGGTGACTGGCTCAATAACAATATTGACTGGGCACTATCTCGTAATAGATTTTGGGGAACACCACTTCCAATTTGGCGATGTGAAAACAAGCATGAAATCTGTATCGCATCCCTTGCCGAACTCGGAGAATTAGCAGGAACGAATCTTTCTAATCTCGATCCCCATCGCCCATTTGTCGATGACATTACTTTTCCTTGCCATGAGTGCAAGGAAGTCATGACACGTATTCCAGAAGTTATCGATTGTTGGTATGACTCTGGGGCAATGCCATTTGCTCAATGGGGATATCCGCATAAGGAGGGTTCTGCTGAAAAGTTTGCAAAGGCTTACCCTGCAGATTTTATTGCAGAAGCTATAGATCAAACGCGTGGATGGTTCTACACGCTTATGACAATTGGAACTCTTGTTTTTGATAAGAGTTCTTATTCAACAGTTCTATGCCTTGGCCACATTCTCGATGAAGATGGCCGCAAAATGAGTAAGCACTTGGGCAATGTTTTAGAACCTATTCCATTGATGGAACAACATGGCGCTGATGCTGTTCGTTGGTACATGCTTGCTGCTGGTTCTCCATGGGCGGCTCGTCGTGTTGGCCACACAGCAATCAATGATGCACTGCGTAAGACACTACTTACGTATTGGAACACTGTTTCATTCCATTCTCTCTACGCACATGCTGCCTCTTTTGACTTGAAAGACTCTCCAGCACCAAGTGATAGAACGCTTATGGATAAGTGGATTCTCTCTGAACTCAATTTACTCATTCAAGAAGTTGATGCTGCTTATTTAGATTTCGATTCCCAAGCTGCAGGAAAAGAGTTGGCTCGCTTTATTGATGATCTCTCTAATTGGTATGTGCGCCGTTCGCGTCGTCGTTTCTGGGATGGAGATGCAAGTGCGTTAGCAACATTGCATGAATGCCTCACTATCCTCACTCAATTACTTGCACCGATGATTCCTTTTATTACAGAGCAAGTGTGGCAAGAGTTAGTTCGACCAACCGATTCCAACGCTTCTCACTCTGTACATTTGAGTGATTTCCCAATCGCGGATAAAGCGATGATCAATCTCGATTTGCGTCGTGAAGTATCCCTCACAAAGCGAATTGTTGAACTCGGAAGAGCTGCTCGCGCAGAATCTGGTGTCAAAATTCGCCAACCACTATCGCGTGCTCTCATTGCAGCCAGCGGTTGGGCATCATTGCCAATTGCGATGCGAGAACAAATCGCTGATGAACTCAATGTGATTTCACTCGAGGATATTGCCGATGCCGATGGAGACTTAGTAGATATCTCAATCAAGGCAAACTTTAGAACTCTAGGAACAAAATTCGGTGGTGCAGTCCAAGAGATTGCTAAAGCTATTGGTGCAAAGGATGCAACAGAACTAGTTCGAACTTTGCGTAGTAAAGGAACGAGCACGATTTCTGCGGGCTCATCTTCCTGGGAAATCTCATTAGAAGATCTCGCTATTACAGAGGTACCTAAGAGCGGCTGGATGGTGGCGAGCCACGATGGTGAAAGCGTTGCACTAGATCTAGAACTAACTCCTACGCTCATTGCTGCAGGCAATGTCCGCGAAGTCATCCGATTGATTCAAGAGCGTCGCAAGAGTGACGGCTTTGATATTTCAGATCGAATTGATATCTCGTGGAACGCACCTGATGCAGTTGCTCAATCTGTGCTTGCTGATCTAGAACATATCAAGAGTGAAGTTCTAGCAATCAATATGAAGCAAGATTTAGCTCTCGAGATATCCGATAACGAACTAGGAATGACTTTAATACTAAAAAAGAATTCCTAATTCTTTAGAGCGAGCCAACTATAGGAATCAATAGCTGGATAGCGAAAAAGAGCACGATAAAAGATAGATCTAAACTCACTGCGCCAAGTCGAAGCGGTGGAATAAATCGTCGCACAAAACTCATTGGCTTTTCAGTTATTGAATATATGGCTTCAACAAAATAGAGAGAGATTCCACTAGGACGCCAGTTGCGCGCGAACATTCGGATGTAATCCAGAATCAAACGACCGAGAAGAGCAAATAGAAAGATTTGAAGAATTAGAACAAGAATCGTGCCGATTCGAAACATAGATCTACGAGTTAGTTCTGATTGAAAAAGCTAGCTTGTGCAGCCGCTGACTTATCTTCTGAACTAACAGAAACATTTGCAGGTGAAAGAAGAAACACTTTCTTCGTCACTCTTTCAATTGTTCCGTTGAGTCCAAATGCAAGACCACTTGCAAAATCGATCAAACGTGTACATGCAGCTTCATCCATGTCAGTGAGATTGATGATGACTGGATTGCCTTGACGATAGTGCTCACCGATTGTGCGCGCTTCATTATAAAAACGTGGATGAAGAGTGATGATGCGATCTAGTACTGGAAGATCTAATTGAGGGGCAGGTGCAAGAGTTGTTGTATGCATGGCTTGACGAGGTTCGCGAGTCTTGATGCGAACATCAGGTACACGTGCTGCTTCTTGTGCAGCAACTGGTGTATCAAATTCAGGGTCATCCATAAGTCCGAGGTAGTTTGCGACGCGTCGCATTGCATTAGCCATACCTAAAAGGTTACAGCGCAGGCGTACGAGAACCGAGGATTGAGCTGCCTACGCGTATATGTGTCGCACCGTGTGAAATTGCACTTTCGTAGTCGCCACTCATCCCTGCAGATAGGGCTGTTGCAGTTGGAAAATTTGCAGAAAAAGCCGCGTGAATTACTGCTAATTCTGAAAATGCTTTATCAGCTTCTACTCCCAATGGGGCAACGGCCATAAGGCCCATGAGTTGAATTCCGGCAGTAGAAATAACTGACTCGGCCAATTTCGTGAGCTCTTGTGCCGGCACTCCCCCGCGGCCATGTGCGCCATCGAGTGATACTTGAATGAAAATTCCTAGTGGTTTGCCTTCGCGTACTTTGCACAGTGTTGCAATCTTTTCTAAATGATCATGTGAATCAAGGGAGTGGATAAAATTTGCCCACTTCGTTATTGATTTCAATTTATTTCCCTG
>JAPLBJ010000063.1 GCA_026392845.1 Actinomycetota bacterium | reverse complement strand
CATCAAGAATTTCAAGTAAATCCAGAGTACCTTCAGGAATCTCCCAGAGTGGCGCTTCACTCTTTGGAGCCCGGTGGCGTTTGAACATGGCTCTATCGTAGAGAAGTATTGAAGTGCTATTGGCTTCACCCATCGAATTACCCCTATAAAACCCAATTCTTAAGGTGCTATTCAAGACTCGTTCACTTTGCAACCCTCGTTAGCCCTGAGTTCGTTATAGGTTTGCCCACATGCGCGATGCCTTTCATGACGACCTAGATGCCGTCCGACTAACACTCGTTGAAATGTCAGCTCTTGTTGGTCATGCCATGGAGCGCGCGACTACGGCGCTCCTCACTGCGGATTTGAAAATAGCTGAAGAAGTAATTTCTGATGATTCAAAAATTGATGCGCTGCACCACGATCTCGATAATCGCATCCTTGGAATCATGGCCCGTCAACAACCTGTTGCTGGTGACCTTCGCATACTCGTGACATCCATTCGTATGAGCGCCGACCTAGAACGTATGGGAGACCTTGCAGACCACATTGCAAAGGTTGCCCGCATGCGTTATCCATCGACTGCTGTTCCACCAGAGCTAATCCTGACAATCCAAGAGATGGGCAGTGTTGTAAAGCTCATTATTGAAAAGACAAGTAACGTAATTGGATCCCAAGATATTACTGTTGCACTTCAACTTGAAAAAGATGATGACGAGATGGATCGCTTACACCGCAAGCTATTTATGACTTTACTTGATGATGCATGGACACACGGAATTGAAACTGCAATTGATATGACACTGATTGGTCGATACTACGAGCGCTGCGCAGACCACGCAGTCAGCGTTGCCCGTCGTGTGTACTTCCTTGTTACTGGAGAATACGCAAGCGATCAAGCGTAAGTTTTACTTTTTACCCTGATTCGCAACAGCTGCAATAGCCTCTTTAGCTGCAGCAGGATCTAAATACTCTCCACCTTTTTTGATTGGTTCAAAGTCATCATCGAACTCATAAAGCAGTGGAATGCCTGTTGGAATATTTACTCCAGCAATATCTTCATCCGATATGCAATCAATATGTTTTACGATTGCACGAATCGAATTGCCGTGAGCAGTTACTAGAACAGTTTTTTCTGCATTCATATCTACAGCAATTTCTTTAGTGAGGTATGGAACTATGCGCTCTACAACATCTTTGAGGCATTCTGTCTTAGGCATAAGCGCGCCAAGGTCGGCATAACGTGGATCCGCGCTTTGTGAATACATATCGCCATCATCAATAGGTGGTGGTGGAACATCGAAAGAGCGGCGCCATAGAGCAAATTGTTCTTCTCCGTACTGAGCCAAGGTCTCTTTCTTATCTTTGCCTTGGAGTGCGCCGTAGTGACGCTCATTCAAACGCCATGTGCGATGCACTGGAATCCAATGACGATCTGCAACATCGAGAGCTAATTGCGAAGTGTGAATTGCACGGCGCAAAAGTGATGTGTGTACAACATCTGGCAGCAGGCCACGCTCTTTCAATAGCTCTCCACCACGCTTTGCTTCTGCTTCTCCCTTTTCGGAAAGGCGAACATCAACCCAACCAGTAAAGAGATTCTTGGCATTCCATTCACTTTCGCCATGGCGAAGCAAGATAAGAGTTCTATTCATGAGGTAATTCTAGTTATCTCTAGACAAGATGTTCAAATGCTTTGAGGTTGGCCAATGATTCACCGCGAGAAACGCGCCATGCCCACTCACGGCGTATTGCATTAGCAAAGCCGAGTTCGAGCAATGGATTAAATGATGAATCTGAATACTGCAGAACTGCTCCAAGTAAACGGTCAATTTCGCGATCTGTAACTGCAGGCAGTGGCAATCGGCCAACAAGATACAAGTCTCCGAGTTCATTGATTGCAAAAGCAATTCCATACATCGATGCATTCTTTTGCATACACCAGGCATGTACGCCGCCTTCGTTTTCATCAGGTTTGCGGATAACAAAGGCGTTGATACTCAGTGAGTGATCGCCCACAACTAACGCGCAGTGTGTCTGTAATTTCTTTTCACCCGGAAGCGAGACGAGAAAAGTGTTGGAATCCTTCTTTTCAAAATCGAGGTCGTGTGAATCTAGAAATTCTTCAATTACTGCGCGAGGGTCAAGTGCTGCCATCTTTATTGGCCTGAGATAGAGCGCTTATCGCGTAACTGACTAAGTACTTGATCGTAAATATCTAGAGTTCCACG
>JAPLBJ010000070.1 GCA_026392845.1 Actinomycetota bacterium | reverse complement strand
GATGTAATCGCAACATTTTCCACAAAAGATTCTTTCAATTTTCCAACACTGATTTTGTTTGAAGGCAAATCTACTCCTGCCACATTTGAAGCAATCAATGCTCACATGCTCACCGTTGGCAATCTTTCATTAGGTGGCACTACTGCCAAGATTTCAGATTATCTTGCGCCAGGTGGGCGCATATCAGTATTTCCATCACAAGATGGCGGCGCAGTATTGGCTAATGTTCCATTAGATGGTCAGGCAATATCTAAGACTCTTCCAAATGAAAAGCCAGTTCTACCGGCAGTGCTTGAGGCCCTTCGCGCAGATATAAAACCAATTGCAGAGGCAAATGGATTTACACCTTATGTAACAGGACCAGGTGGATTACTCGGAGATCTCTTTGCTGCGTTTGGAACTCTAGATTCATCTCTCCTACTTACAACTTTGGCAGTTGTCGCAATTATCCTTATTATTGTTTATCGCTCACCAATATTGTGGGTTATTCCTCTTCTCTCAGCTCTATTCGCACTCTCAATGGCTGGCGGAATTGTCTATCTTCTAGCAAAAAATAACATTATTGATGTCGACGGTCAGTCCCAAGGAATTCTCTCGGTATTAGTCATTGGTGCGGCAACTGATTACGCGCTATTACTCATTGCTCGTTACCGAGAAGAATTGCATTTACATGCCAGCAGATTTGATGCGATGCGAGCTGCGTATAAAGGAGTATGGGAACCAATTTTGGCATCGGGTTCAACAGTTGCAATTTCACTTCTCATATTGCTCTTTAGCCAACTAACAAATACTGCTGGTCTTGGACCAATCGGAGCCATTGGCATTGTTTGTTCAATGTTTACTATTTTGACTCTCTTGCCAGCATTCCTTTTAGTATTCGGCCGTTGGATTTTCTGGCCACGTCGTCCATTATTCGATGGCGATGATCATGTGATGTCTGGACCTTGGTCAAAGGTTGCCAATGGTATTGGACGCAATCCACGTAGAGCGTGGGCAATTACTGGCGTCATTCTCATTGCATTCGCATTTACTTCAACAACTTTGAAAGCCGATGGAATCGGAACCGTTGATACATTTACTGGAAATCCAGAATCTGTAGTTGGACAAAAATTATTGGTCAAACATTTCCCTGGTGGAGAAGGAGACCCAACACAGGTAGTTGTAAGCGCAGATAAAATCGCTGCCGTAACTGCTGCGCTCAAGAGCGCACCTGGTGTTAAGAATATAGCTCCAACACTTGATGGAATTCCGATGCCAGGGCAACCATTGCCTGAGGTGAAGATCGTCAATGGAAAAGCAATTTTGAATCTAACCCTTGATAAGGCTCCAGATAGCGTGGAAGCAGGAAATGAAGTTCCAGAGATTCGCAGATTAGCGAAAGCGGCAGATGCAACTGCTCTAGTGGGCGGAACAAGTGCAGTTTATTTTGATATTCGCACAGCGAATAATCAAGATAACAGAACAATTATTCCGATCATTCTCTTTGTTATTACTCTGATCCTTGGACTTCTACTTCGAAGTATCCTCAGTGCAATTCTGCTACTTGGAACAGTTGTGCTTTCATACTTTGCAACACTTGGAGTATGCGCACTTGTCTTCAACCATGTATTTGGTTTTGCAGGAGGTGATAATTCGTTCCCACTCTTCGTATTCATCTTCCTTGTTGCACTGGGAATTGATTACAACATCTTCCTTATGACTCGTGTACGAGAAGAGAGTATGAAGATTGGTACCAGAGCAGGTGTGATCAAGGGTGTAACTGTTACAGGCTCTGTTATTACTTCAGCCGGAATAGTCCTTGCTGCAACATTTGCAGTTCTTGGATTGCTCCCACTGGTACCACTTGCAGAACTCGGTTTTGCCGTTGCGTTTGGTGTTCTTCTAGATACCATCATCGTTCGCTCTGTTCTTGTACCTGCATTAGTGCATACAATCGGGCCAAAGATCTGGTGGCCTTCAAAACTTCAACACGAAAAGGTGTAACTCATGGCTCTACGCGTTGGAATAGCGGGCTACGGTTTAGCAGGTCGCTATTTCCACGCGCCATTGCTCAAGGGGTGTGGTTTTGATGTTGTTGGAATTCAAACAAGTAATGCAGAGCGAAAGTCTCATGCACTTGCTGATTTTCCATCAACCAAAGTAGTAGCAACTGTTGAAGAGCTAGTAGCTCTCGGCCTAGATCTAGTCGTTGTTGCTTCAGCAAATGTCGCTCATGCCCACGATGCCTACCTTGCAATCGATGCCGGCATTCCAGTTGTCGTTGATAAGCCGATGGGTCGCACATATGAAGAAACACAAGCGATTGTTGATTATGCAAAGGCGGCCAATGTCCCTGTCACGACTTTTTTCAATCGCCGATGGGATAGTGATGCGCTGACTATCAAGAAAGTTATCGCGAGCGGAGTTCTTGGTGAAATATTTAGACTCGATTCTCGCTTCGAACGTTTTCGCCCGGATGTAAATAATTCTTCGTGGCGCGAAACCATGTCACCTGCTGATGGTGGAGGGCAACTTATTGATCTCCAACCACACCTAATTTCAACTTCGATGCAATGGCTAGGAACCCCTGAACTCGTTAGTTCAAGTGTTCGATCAATTCGCGGTGGCGCTGATGATGATTCAGTACTTGTCATCAAATACTCCGGTGGCGCAGTTGGATATTTGTCGGCCAGTGCAATTGTTGGAGCACCTGGTCCACGCATTCGCTTACTTGGAAGCAAGGGTGCACTTGTAGTCAATGATTTGGATCCACAAGAAGATTTATTGCGTTCAGGAAAATATCCTGAAGGTGGCACGTGGACTATCCCATCGAAGTCAAAGACATTTATTTATCGCGGCGATGAAGTCAAAGAGATTGATTCAGAACCTGGAAATTATGCTCACTTTTATTTAGAAGTAGCAGGAGCAATTGCAGGAAAGAATGCATGGCCAGTGAGCACAGAAGATGCACTATTGGTAGCAAAGATTATTGATCAGGCACGAGCACAATCAATTCATGGCTAAACCTGTAGTAATAATTGGCGCTGGTCTTGCAGGAATATCTGCAGCGCTGCATTTAGAGAAACATAATCGTGAAGTTATCGTGCTTGAAAGTAGTGATCGAGCAGGTGGGCGAGTCGCAACTGATCGAATTGATGGGTACTTGTGCGATAGAGGTTTTCAACTTATCAATGCTAAATATCCAGCGTTGCAAGAACTAGATGTAATCAAGGAAATAGATTTCATAAAAGCTCCACGCATTATCGAACTCGCTATGGGTACAGCGCGCTTTTCACTCGGTGATCCACGAGTTTCGCCATGGAGCGCACTCGATAGAGCCACAGGAACATTGCCGGAGAAGTTAGCGCTTATTCGTTACCTACTGACGAAAAGTGTTGCTGCTAAATCAATTGGAGAAGAACTTCGCGCAGCGGGAACGGGTGACCTTTACTCTCGGGTGCTTGAACCCTTTTTATCTGGAGTATTTCTTACATCTCCTGATCGCGTTGATGCAATATATGGAAAGAGCGTTATCAAAAGTTTTGTAAGTGGCTCACCAGGAGTCCCTCGAAATGGCGTAGGGGAGTTGAGCAAGGCTCTTGCGTCGCGGCTTAGTGATCTTCGCTTGAATAATCGCGTAGAGGCAATTAGAGGGAGCATCGTTGAGACTAGTAACGGTTCCATTGATGCAAGTAAAATCATTGTGGCAACTGATGCAACAACGGCCTCTCAATTGTTAGATCTTCGAGATGTTCCTGAATTGGCTGGATGTACAACCTGGTATCACAGCGTTGATTCGGATTCTAGAAACGCTCGCCTAATTATTGATGGACAAGGTCGAGGACCAGTGATGAATACACTAGCAATTTCAAAGATTTCATCCGCATATGCACCAGCAGGCAAAGATTTGATTTCAACAACTACTCCGCTCTCCATTACAGAGAGTGAGACTCGCAGACACTTATCCGTAATGTGGGGCTGCGATACGCGCGATTGGGAATTAATTGCAAAGTATGAAATACCTAGTGCGCTTCCATTGCAATCAGTGGGTCGAGCACTTTCTCAAAGTGTTCTAGTACGCGAGAACATCTATTGCATTGGTGATCATCGAAGCACTCCATCACAACAAGGCGCCTTATTTACTGGGACCTTAGCTGCGCAATTAATCCTCAATAAGTAGTGGCAACGCCTCTGAGATATGAGGGTAATCAAAAGTAAATCCAGCATCGAGTAATCCTTGTGGAATCACTTTCTTAGAACCCAAAATTTCACTTGAGAAACCACCGAGTGCAATTTTGAGTGCGATTGCAGGTGCTGGAAAGAGTGCAGGACGATGAAGAGCGCGAGCAAGTGCGCTAGTAAATTCTTGATTAGTAACCGGATTTGGTGAAGATAGATTGAGCGGTCCAGAAATTTCATTCTCCAATGCAAAAACTATTGCGCGAATTTGATCGTGCAAAGTAATCCACGACCACCATTGCTTACCATTGCCCAGTTTTCCGCCAAGACCGAAACGAAATAGCGGCAACATTCGACCAAGTGCTCCGCCCGTTGGATCTAGAACTAAACCAGTGCGAATCTTTACTGTGCGAACATCTCCTGCAAGGTCTGCAGCGCTTTCCCATTCACGACATACGGCTGCAAGAAAGTCATCGCCAGATTTATCTGATTCAACGACGGGTCTATTGCCGCTCTCGCCATACCAACCGATAGCACTAGCTGAAATAAATACTTCTGGTTTTACCAATGCAACGGCTTGTGCGATTGCAGTTGTTCCAAGTAAACGAGAATTGAGAATCTGACTCTTATATTTCTTAGTCCAACGCTTATCGCCAACACCGACACCCGCTAAATGAATTACGGCATTGACGCCAGCGAGGGCGTCAGTATCTACATAACCCGTATGCGGATCCCATTGAATTTCATCTGGAGAAACTGGTGCGCGACGAACAAGGCGCTGAACTGTGTGACCTTCACTTTTTAGATGACCGACGAGTGCTGTGCCAATCAAACCGGATGAGCCGGTGATTGCAATTCTCTGAGGCACTGACATAAAGCGTTAGAGTCCCAAATCAGATTCGAATGCTCCACCTTCAAGGCGTTCTTTGAGCGTTACAAGGAAACGTGCAGCATCTGCGCCATCAACAACGCGGTGATCGTATGAAAGACCCAAATAAACCATTGAACGGATTGCAATTGTTTCTCCACCATCTTCACCCTTTACAACCATTGGACGCTTTACAACTGCGCCAAGACCAAGGATTGCAACTTGTGGTTGATTGATAATTGGTGTGTCAAAGAGTGCTCCGCGACTTCCAGTATTTGTCAGTGTGAATGTTCCGCCACCGAGTTCATCTGGAGTTACTTTGTTATCACGTGTACGTGCTGCAAGATCTGCAATTTTTCGTGCAACGCCGCCCATATTCAAATCACCAGCATTGTGAATTACAGGAACGAGTAATCCGCGCTCTGTATCAACGGCAACACCTAGGTGTTCTGCACCGTGATACGTAATTTGATCGCCTTCAACGGATGAGTTGAGCACTGGATGTTGCTTGAGTGCTTCGCAGACAGCAACTGCAAAGAATGGAAGGTATGAAAGCTTTACGCCCTCACGTGCTTCAAATGGTGCCTTTGAGCGATCACGAAGACGAGAAATCTTTGTAACATCAACTTCAATCACTGTTGTGAGTTGAGCACTGACTTGAAGTGATTCCACCATGCGCGATGCAATAACTTTGCGTAGTCGAGACATGGTCACAGTTGTTCCGCGAAGTGGCGATGCTGCAACAGCTGCTGGTCGTGAAGTCGATGGTGCTGATGCAACAGGTGCGGCTGCTTGGGAAGCAGGTGCACTCTTTGGCGCAGCTGCAACTAAATCTTCTTTACGAATTCGGCCACCAATACCGGTGCCCTTTACTGTTGCAAGATTTACGCCGAGTTCATTTGCAAGTTAGCGAACTAGGGGAGTGACGTAGGCATCGGCTGGTTGTGACATAGGTGCTTGTGCAACTGGAGCCGGCGCAACCGGTGCGACAACAACTGGAGCAACCGGTGCTACAACAACAGGTGCGGGTGCAGCAACTACTGGAGCAGCAGCAACTGGTGCAGGTGGTGGAGTCGGAGCAGCAGCAACTGATGCGCCAGCGCCACCGATAAGACCAAGACGTGCACCGACTGGAACAGTTGTATCAACTGCAACATCGATTGCAAGAAGAGTTCCTGCAACGGGTGAAGGAATTTCTGTATCTACTTTGTCCGTTGAAACTTCAAGGAGTGCTTCATCAACGGCGACAGAGTCACCAATATTTTTTAGCCAACGTGTGACAGTTCCTTCGCTAACGCTCTCACCAAGTGCTGGCATCGTAATTACTGTGCCAGATCCTGATGCTGCAGGCGCTGCAACTGGTGCAACTGGTGGAGGAGTAGGCGCTGCAACTGGTGCAACAGCAACAGGTGGTGGAGTTGGCGCTGTAACAGGAGCAGCTGGCGCTGGTGTTGATGCGCCTGCGCTATCAGCAATGATTGCAAGCTCTGCGCCAACAGCAACAGTTTGATCAATTGAAACAATAATCTTTGTAAGAATTCCTGCAACGGGAGAAGGAATCTCTGTATCTACTTTGTCAGTTGATACTTCAAGAAGTGGTTCATCGACATTGACATGATCGCCTTCGGCTTTGAGCCAACGTGTAACTGTTCCTTCACTCACGCTCTCGCCGAGTGCTGGCATAGTGACTGAGAATGTCATTGTTATTTCTCCCCGTTATCCGTGTGCATGAAGCGGTTTACCTGCAAGTGCCATATGTGCTTCACCCATTGCTTCTGAAAGCGTTGGGTGTGCGTGAATCAATGGAGCGACATCGGCAGCCGATGCTTCCCAATTGAAAATAAGTTCTGCTTCAGCAAGTAGTTCACCAACTCGTGCACCGACCATATGAATTCCAAGAACTGGTCCATCTTTTTGCGCAACTAATTTGATTGAACCTGCAGTGCGCAAAATTTGTGCTTTTCCGTTTCCAGCTAAGTCGTAGTTGAGTTCAACAACATCGTAACCGCGCTCTTTTGCAATCGCAGTTGTTAGACCAACGGATGCAACTTCTGGCTCTGAATATGTAACGCGTGGGATACCGTCATAATTGATTGGTCGAGGATTGAGTCCTGCAATCTCTTCTGCGACCAAGATTCCTTCAGCAAAGCCCACGTGTGCTAATTGAAGCGTTGGAATCAAATCTCCGACTGCCCAAATACCAGGGATATTTGTGCGGCATTTATCATCAACTAGGACGTAACCGCGATCCATTGTGATTCCTTGTGCTTCATAGCCAAGGTTGGCCGAAACTGGGCCGCGACCAACAGCTACGAGAAGAATCTCGGCAGTAAATGTCTTGCCATCTTCGAGAGTGACAGTGACGCCATCGGCTGTGACTGTGTGAGACTTGAAACGAGTTCCGAGCTCAAAATTGATTCCACGCTTTCTAAATGCGCGCTCTAATTGCTTACTTGATGACTCATCTTCTAGTGGAACAAGGTGTGGAAGGCCTTCAATGATTGTTACTTCACTTCCAAATGATTTCCACACTGATGCAAATTCTGAACCAATTACTCCGCCACCTAAAACGATGACACTCTTTGGAACATAATCCAATTTTGTCGCGTGATCTGAAGTCATTACCTTCACGCCATCAATGTCTAGGCCAGGTAGTGATCGCGCATAAGAACCAGTTGCGAGAATGATGTTTTTGCCAGTTATTTTCTCGCCATTTACTTCAATTGTGTCTTTAGCAACGAGTTTTCCGTATCCCTCGATATATGTAATGTTTCGAGACTTGACCAGCCCTTGAAGACCTTTATGCAATTTCGAAATCACGCCATCTTTGTAACTATTTACTGCCGGCATATCCATGGATAAAAATTGAGCATTGACTCCGAAGTGGCTTGCATCGCGGGCGCCATCGGCAATTTCACCTGAATGAAGTAGCGCCTTTGTTGGGATACATCCGCGGTGTAGACATGTTCCGCCTAATTTATCTGCCTCGATCAGTGCGACGCTGAGGCCAAGTTGTGCGCTTCGAAGTGCGCATGCATAACCGCCGCTGCCGCCGCCAAGAATTACTAGATCGAAAACCGACACATCAAACTCCCATCACCATCGAGTGGTACTTGCCTATCCTGCCAGCCTTGGCTCAGATTACCGAACTGAGGCTTGCTCAGCCAGAAGAAGAAGTGAACGCATTGCCACTCCCGTGCCCCCTACTGGTGTGTAGCCATGTGCCTTTGCATCGTTGAATGCTGGCCCTGCAATATCTAAATGCAGCCATGGGAGTTGGGAATCAATGAACTCTTTGAGGAATAGACCTGCAACCAACATTCCACCCATTCGATCACCGATGTTTGCAATATCTGCAACTGGTGAATCAAGTGATGCACGTAACTCTTCCGGCAGAGGCATTGGCCAGAATGCTTCACCGCTAAGAGCGCTAGCCTTCAAAAATTCTTCTCTAAAGGATTCATTATTTGTCATTGCAGCACTGGTGCGAGTTCCGAGTGCAACAACTTGTGCACCTGTCAGAGTTGCAACATCAATGATTCCATCGAGTTTTGGATTTACTTTCTGAGCCTTCATCAACGCATCAGCGAGGACTAGGCGACCTTCTGCATCTGGATTGAGAACTTCTACAGTCTTGCCACCGAAAATTGTGATGATGTCACTTGGTCGCGTTGCATTATCGCTGACCATATTTTCAGCAAGTGGCGCCCATGCATCAATTGCAATCGGAAGTTTCAACGTTGCAATCGCAAGTACTGCGGCGCATACAGCTGCCGCACCGCTCATATCTGATTTCATTGCTTCCATACCTTGTGCAGGTTTGAGTGCGAGGCCGCCAGTATCAAAAGTGATTCCCTTGCCAACGAATGCATAACTCTTCTTTGGTTTTAGTGGAGTGTATGAAATGTGCATCAGGCGTGGGGGATTGGCTGAACCTTGTCCAACTCCGATGATTCCACCAAAGCCTTGAGATTTGAGTTGCTTCTCATCCCAGATAGTTACTTTCAAGCGAGCTTTAGCACCGCCGGCGCTCTTTACTGCAGCGCTTACTTTTTTCGTAAAAGAATCTGGAGTCAAGTGACTCGGTGGAGTATTGATCAGATCTCGTACAAGGTGCGTATATTGCGCAATCACTTCTGCGCGTTCGGCAACATCTTTTGAATCCTTCTTAGACGCTAATGCGCTGTGAACAGTTATATGTGAAAGAGGTGCCTTCTGTTCACTCTTTGAAGTACCGCGAAATTCTGTAAAGGCATAAGCACCGAGTGCTGCGCCTTCGGCAACCGCTGCAAGTGATTCTTGGTTCGGAGTTGGAAGTGCAAAAGTTGCACTCTTTGTCCCATCGAGTGCGCGCGATGCCGCACCTGCTGCGCGACGAAGAGTTTCGTGGCTATAGGCACTGGACTTAGCGCCAAGTCCAGTAAAGACGAGCACTCGCACAAAACTACTTGGAATTTTTACAATCTCATCGACCTTACCTGTCGCACCCATATCGCTAAGGAGTGCAAGCAGCGCCTTCGAATCTATAGACAAGTCACCGGCTTCAATTGCTACCCCACCTTTGGGATTACTTGCAAGACCGATTACTAAAACATCATCTTTTACGATTCCATCAGAGAGGCGAATTTTAGACATGAGGAGAGCCTAATAGAGAGGCAAGCAGAATTCATATTGCTAGATTGGTGCAATGAAGAATTCACCCCTCCACGATAAGCATCTTGCTCTCAGCGCCAAGATGGCCGACTTTGGGGGCTGGCTCATGCCTATTGAATATCTAGGAGCAGGAGTTCTTGCCGAACATAGCGCGGTTCGCGAATCGGTTGGAATATTTGATGTTTCACATTTAGGTAAAGCGTCAGTGCGTGGAGTCGGTGCGCTCGATTTTCTCAATTCAACTTTTACAAATGATCTTGGTCGCATTACAGATGGAATGGCTCAATACACAATGTTGTGCACGCCCCAAGGTGGAGTTGTCGATGACCTCATTGTCTATCGAAATAGCGCGCAAGACCTCTTCCTTGTTCCTAATGCATCCAATACTTCGGCAGTAGTAGATGTTTTAGCGAAGAGTGCACCAGTAGGAATTGTTGTTGAAAATCTTCACGAATCATTTGCTGTCATTGCCGTACAGGGCCCTAAATCTGCAGATGTTCTAGCAGCGCTAGGAATCAAATCCGATATCGATTACATGAGTTTTTCACATGTAACTATTGGCAATAAGGATGTGATTTTGTGTCGCACTGGTTACACAGGTGAATTTGGTTACGAACTTCTTCCATCCTGGAGCGACGCAACTGATGTGTGGGATGCGCTCGTAGAAATTATTACTCCAATGGGTGGGCAAGTATGTGGACTCGGAGCACGCGACACATTGCGCACTGAAATGGGTTATCCACTCCATGGTCACGAATTGAGTTTAGAAATTTCACCTGTCGAAGGTGGAGCCCCATGGGCAGTCGGTTGGAAGAAGGAGAGCTTCATCGGTAGCGATGTACTGCGAGGACAGAAAGACAAAGGTGCGCCTCGCGTTATGCATGCTCTCGTTTCACTAGATCGCGGTATTCCACGCGCACATATGAGTGTGAAGAATGAAAGTGGTGAGGTTGTAGGCGAGATTACAAGTGGAACATTTTCTCCTTCTCTAAAAAAGGGAATTGCTCTCGCACTTCTCGCACCCTCGGTGTCTATTGGTGATCACGTCATCATTGATGTGCGAGGACGCGACTCTCTTGCGCAAGTTACTAAAGCGCCTTTAGTTCCCTCGCACGTTCGATAGCGGCGTTCTTACTGTCCACAAATTCAATAGGCGTTACAAATGCTGCTCTAAATTTCGTTCTGCGCAGTGCTCCTAGAATCGAAGGAGCGGTAAGAATAATCAGTGAACTGGTAAGAATTGCACGAGGAACATCCCACGCCATTGAAGTAGCAAAGTGGAAAACAATAAATCGGTTGAGATTAGTAGCGATATCACCATTGGGAATGTAGGAAAGTTGTGTCTCTAGACCAAGTGCCCAGGGCCAAAATTGCAGATCCATGAGAAGTCCGAAAATAAGAGATGCTGCTATCGCATAGAGAACCAATATAAATATTTCAGGTTTTCCTCGTATCTTTTTTGGCAACCAACCGGCAAATAGTCCAATCCAACCTGCTGCAAATAATTGGTAACCAAGCCATGGACCGATGCCGCCAGTAAGTAATGCAGATGTAAGAATTGATGTGAGTCCCAAAATAAATCCAAAGGATGAACCAAAGACCCGTGCACTCAAAATGAGAACAAACCACATCGGTTCAATTCCAACGGCGCCAGCACCAAGGGGACGCAGCGCGGCAACAATCGCAGTGAGTACGCCAAGGAGGGCGATAGATTTTGCATCTAAGGAGTCATTGCTTATTTCAATAATGACCAACGCAATTGCAAAGGCCGATGCAGCCCAAAAAAAGATTGATGCAACTGGAATTGATGTGGTCTTTATGAGAAAGGGCCAAATGAAGCCGAATGCACTAATAGCAGAAGTGAGTGAGAGCACAAATAAAGTTCGCGGGCGAAAACGTACTAATGCAGAAGTTTTCATCGAGTAACCTCCAAAGCGTTGATGACATCTTTTACCGTCAACCAAGGCTGTGGGGACATAACCTTTGCAACTTGTGGTGCGAATGCAGGGGATGAAAGAAGTACATCTAAAGTTTTGCCATCAGCAACGCAATCCCCATCGGCTAAAAATATGACTCGAGTTGCTAGCTCTGCGACGAGTTCAACATCGTGGGTCGCAAGAATTACGGTACGACCTAGAACTCGGGCATAGCGCAAGAGAGTGCTTATGAGTTGGTTCTTTGCTTGGTAATCAAGGCCTCTCGTTGGTTCATCCAAAATTAGAATCTTAGGTTTTGCGGAAAGGACAACGCTGAGAGCAAGTGCTAAACGTTGGCCCTCTGATAGATCTCGAGGATGAGTGTGAGGCGAAATACCTGGAACGAGTTCATTGAGTAACTCAAATGTTTCACCGTTATCAATCTCATTATCTTCATCTGCCTGATTACATTCCATAAGCACGCCTTGTCCGTAGAGGAGATCACTTGGTTCTTGTGGAATAAAGCCAATTGTTTCGCGGCGTTGTTTACCAGAAATTGTGAGTGGATTATCTCCCAATAGCTCAACACTTCCAGTGCTGCATTTGTGTAATCCAACAATAGTTTTTAGGAGCGAACTCTTGCCCGCGCCATTACGCCCCATGAGCGCTACAACTTCACCTGCCCAAATCTTGATATTAATATTTTGTAAGACACTTGTATTATCAAACGAAAGGGATACTCCATTGATATCTATGACGAGATCACCCGAAGCAATAGATGGCACTTCTTTCTTGTCGTACTTACCTTCACGAATTTTTTCACTCATTCTTCGCATATCTCGCACTGTTAGACCAACATCTTCTAGACCGAGTGCTCTCGCTAAGTGAACAATTGGCGGAGCAATATCGGAGTCACTCATTATCTGAGCCGGTGTGCCAACACGAGTATTTCCTAGCCCATCGATATGGACGATACGATCTGCAAATTGAATTACCCGTTCTAATTTATGTTCTGCCACAACAACGGTGAGCCCAAGGTCGTGTACTAAGCGATGCAAAATAGAGAGAACTTCTTCTGCAGCGATTGGATCTAAGGCACTCGTTGGTTCATCGAGTACCAAAACTTTAGGATGCATAACAAGTGCGCTACCGATTGCCACACGTTGTTGCTCACCACCACTAAGCGTTGCAAGGGAGCGATTTCGCAGCGGAGCCAAACTCAGAAGATCAAGAATTTCTTCAACTCTTTTGCGCATTACGTCGGGTGAGACGTTGAGTGATTCCATTCCAAATGCAAGCTCTTCTTCAACGGTATCTGTTACAAAACCATTGATTGGATTTTGGCCGACGATTCCGATGAGATGGGCTAAACCACCAGGCTTTACTGATTGCGTAGAAATGCCATCAACGCTGATATCGCCAGCCAAAATTCCACCCGTGTGATGGGGGACAAGACCATTGATGAGTCGTAATAAAGATGACTTACCAGATCCAGTTGGGCCGATGACCAAAACAAATTCACCCTCAGCAATAGTGAGTGAAAGGTTTTCCAACACCGTCTTAGTTGAATTGGGATAAATAAGAGAGACAGCGGCAAAAGTAATCATGAGGCAGGAACCACAACTCTGCGCTTTATAAGAATGAATGGTGTTGCAACGCTTATCAAAATTAAGGTGGGAGAGAGCAGAGAGAAGGCACTAATGAGGCAAATTATGGTGTCACCCGGATTCCATGAGATGGCCCGATATCTAGAACGAACTCGAGTAAAGCCATAGCCGCGCGAATCCATAGCCGCGGCAAGATCTAATGAACGTACAAGTGATTCCTCAAGAAGTGGAATCAATATTTTTTTGAAGGAGAGTTTTTGGCCACGAAGGTACTGTGCATCTCTAATTCTTGAAATACTGGTTACAAATTGTGGAACTAGTGAGGTTGCAATTACGAGAGCTAATCCAAATTGATAGATTGAGAAAGGCAGAACACGGAGCAAACGATGTGGGCTTGTAAGTGAAGAGGCTGCTGCAAAACAAATAATTATTGCCGCAAGAATTACACCTTCACGAGCTGTTGAAAATAATCTCTCTTGAGTTACAGCGCCACCGATTCGAATTCCCGCCATCCACTCAGGAACGGGAAGTATCGGTAGTCGAAATAATGTCGTTCCCGGTATTGGAGTTCCGATGAGAACTCCAAAGGTTGTACGAATAATCAATATCCAGAGCCCAAGTTTTAGACCTGACTCAAAACTACGAGACCAAGGTGCATCAGTTCTAAATTTTCGAACAACTAGATACGCGCAACCCACCACCGCAATTGCAAGCAAAGGATTATTTCCCCGAGCTATTCCAATTGCGAGAGTGATAGACCAGATCCACCACGTAAGTGGGTGGCGCGCATCTGTCATCTAGTTATTGTTTTTTCTTTGGCAAAAGTGCCTTAGGGGTATCGACTTCAATACCGCACTCTTTTGCTGGGTACCCATTGATTCCACAGATCATTCCTGAGGCTGTTGCGCGAATCTTTGCTCCAGCGCCAAGGACGTCAGCGCCTAAGGATTTCGCATCGGTGACAATGCATGTCTTGATTATTGATGGAGTTTTTTCATCAGTTGGGCGCAAAAATGCAGAACCGAAATCAATGACTAATCCAATTCTCTTCTTACCTGCGACAGCCTTTGTTTTTCCACAAAGATATTTAAATGATGGAACAACGCGTGGCTTGGCAGCATCTGGAACAGTGTCGCCAGAGAAAGTAAATGCCCATCCTTCAACTGCGCCATCGGCTACATTTGTAGTTGGTCCTGTCAAGGCATATGTCCATGCTGATGTTCCAGGTGCACTTTGATAGTAACCCCAATAGCGATAGCCCTTATCGGCTGCACTACTTGCTGGAATTGTTATTACTGATGTTGCTAAAAATGTTGCAACTGTGATTACGTACATAAATTTCTTCATTACTGTGGAGCCTTTCAATAAAAAGGGAGTCTCACAGGGGCAGAACCAAACTTGGGTGACAAATCGTCACTGACGTTAGGACTACACCCCGCAAACCTCGGCGGGTGTTTGTCAAAAACAATCATCATCTTCAGGTAATCCGACTTAGCTATCTCGATATCGAGAGGCCTTACGGTTGCGGGTCAGCCTCGGATTTGCACCGAAATTCCCCCGAAGAGCGATCTATGAAGTTGTGGCGTAACCAAACCATAGCCAATGGGACTTGGCAACACGACGCGCACGCTTTAGAGTCAGGGCGTCAATTTGATCAATTACAAGGGAGTGCATCATGGAATATCGTCGCCTGGGCAGTACTGGAATGTATGTCTCTGAAATTTCATACGGCAACTGGATAACCCACGGTTCACAAGTTGAATCCGATGCAGCAATCAAGTGCGTTAAGACTGCATATGAGTTAGGTATTACCACTTTTGACACTGCAGATGTTTATGCAGGAACAAAGGCCGAGACAGTACTTGGAAAAGCTCTCAAAGGTATGCGCCGTGAGTCATACGAATTGTTCACAAAGGTGTACTGGCCAACTGGAACAGGCAAGAACGATCGCGGTCTCTCACGCAAACATATTATTGAATCTTGTAATGCATCTCTCAAGCGCTTACAAACTGATCATATTGACCTGTATCAAATGCACCGTTTCGATTATGAAACTCCAGTGGAAGAGTCCCTCAGCGCATTCGATGACCTTATTCGCGCTGGAAAAGTTCACTACATCGGTTTTTCAGAATGGAATGCGCCGCAGATTGCAAACGCACTCAAGATTCAAGATGAGCGCGGTTACAACCGTTTTGTCTCAAGCCAGCCACAGTATTCAGCGCTATGGCGCGTTATCGAAACAGAAGTCGTCCCTCTTTCTATTGCAGAAGGCATTGGTCAAATTGTTTGGTCACCGATGGCTCAAGGAATATTGAGTGGAAAATATTTGCCAGGCAAGAAGGCACCAGCTGGATCTCGTGCAACAGATAAGAAGAGTGGCAAGGGAATGATCTCTGGCTGGATGCGCGATGAGGTACTCACCGCCGTTCAAAAACTCAAGCCAATTGCCGAAGAGGCTGGACTTAGCATGTCTCAAATGGCAATCGCATGGGTTCTTCAAAATCCAAATGTTTCAAGTGCGATTATGGGAGCAACTACTCCAAAGCAGGTAAAAGAGAATGTAAAAGCTTCTGGTATCAAGTTATCTGCTGACACTATGAAAGCAATTGATAAGGCACTTGGAAATCTTCCAGAGAAGGATCCAAAAAAGAACGAGAGTCCAAACCCTCGCGCTTAATTAGAAGTTCGTATCTCCAGGTTTGTGCATTGGCTTAGGCGCGCGTAAACGGCGCATCTGAGTCGATCGCAGCCATGCATACATTCCAAGACCCTTTGGTACTTCTGTAGGGAATTTTTCCTTTACAAGTTTCTTGATTTTGCGTGAAAGGACGAATCCATCAACTGCTGCAACTAAGAGCATTGAATACATCAGTGCAATAGAGCCAAGTTGAACGGCTACAATTGGAATCAAAGTAAGAACGAGTACGACGAAAATTATTGGTAGGAAATATTCACCAATGGATCTGCGTGAATCGACATAGTTGCGAACAAAGCGACGAGCAGGGCCGCGATCGCGCGCAGGTAGCGCATTCTCATCACCGCGCATATATGCAATGCGATTCGCTTGGCGTGCAACTAATGCATTCGCTTTCGCGCGCTTCTTCTCTTCCTTAGTTGTTACTGGTGCAAGGGAGGAAACTATGCGCTTGGATTCTGCCTCTTTACGCTTTGGCGTTGGGCGACCTTTTTTACCTGGTCCGTTCTCTGTACTTGTCATGACGGTAACTATAGAGCCAGCATTCTTTCTAAAGCGAGTTTAGAGAAACGGGCAACCTCATCACTGACTTGGATTTGATTGACAACATGGTTGGCCACGAGTGATTCCATAGCCCAGACAAGGTGGGGTAGATCAATGCGATTCATTGTGGAGCAGTAACACACGGCCTTATCAAGAAAGAAAATTTCTTTATCTGGGTTTGTTTTCGCAAGGCGAGAGACAAGGTTGAGCTCTGTACCGATTGCCCATTTACTGCCAGCAGGGGAGTTACTTACAGTTTGAATGATTCTCTCAGTCGAGCCAACTACATCAGCTGCCGATACAACATCATGTTGGCATTCAGGATGTACAAGCACTTGAACGCCTTGTACGCGTGAGCGAATCTCGTTGACTGAATCGAGAGTAAATCTTCCGTGGACCGAACAGTGGCCGCGCCACAAAATAACTTTTGCTTTGTGTATATCTTGGGGAGTTAGCCCACCCATTGGCTTCCATGGATTCCATAAGACGCAATCATCAAGGGTGAGACCAAGAGATAAGACAGCAGTGTTTCTACCTAAATGTTGATCAGGTAAGAAGAGAATCTTTTCACCCTGTTCTAGTGCCCATCGCATAGTTTTTTCGGCATTTGATGATGTACATATTGTGCCACCGTGTTCGCCTGTAAAACTTTTGATTGCAGCAGATGAATTCATATATGTCACTGGAATCGTCTTTGGTGCAACGCCAACTTCTTCTAAAGATTTCCAACATTCGTTTACTTGATTTGCTGTTGCCATATCTGCCATAGAACAACCGGCAGCAAGGTCAGGAAGAATAACCTTTTGTTCTTTGGATGTAAGAATGTCCGCGCTTTCAGCCATGAAGTGAACGCCGCAAAAAATTACATACTCTGCGCTACTTTGTGCAGCAGCAGCTTGAGCAAGCTTGAATGAGTCGCCAGTGATATCTGCGAAATCGATAACTTCATCGCGTTGATAATGATGACCTAGGACAATTGCGCGATCTCCTAATGAGGCTCGGGCAATCTTTGCTCGTTCAACAAGAGCAGGGTCGCTTACTTCGGGCAGCTTTCCAGTACATGAGACTCCGCGCTGACTTGAAAGGTCGGCGCCTTGTCCAAGGAGAAGTAAGTCACTCATTGCCATAGCGCTATTCTCTCGCAGAAATAGTGTTTGTGTCGCCTCAATAAGGGGATGGCGGTAGAGTTATGCCTTGAAACGGGGAGAAAAAATGACAACTGAGACAACAAGCACCACAAGTACAACAACAGGAATTGCACTCACAGATGTAGCCGCTGCAAAGGTAGCCGCGCTTCTTGCTCAAGAGGGTCGCGATGATCTCAATCTTCGTGTTGCAGTTCAGCCTGGTGGTTGCTCTGGTCTTAGATACCAACTCTATTTCGATGATCGCAACATGGATGGCGATGTAATTCGCGAATTCGGTGCGGTCAAAGTTATTACTGACAAGATGAGTGATCCATATCTATCTGGTGCAACTATCGATTTCGTTGACACTATTGAAAAGCAGGGATTCACAATTGATAATCCAAATGCACAAGGTTCTTGTGCTTGCGGCGATTCATTCAACTAATTTCTCCTGCGTTACACCCTAGTATCGCCTCATGAAAATAGGCGTTGCAGGTTCTGTTGGTATCGACCATCTCATGACCTTCTCGGGAAAATTTACTGATTCCCTAGTTGAAGGTTCTCTTGAGAAAGTATCGCTCTCTTTTCTTGTCGATAGCTTAGATATTCGCCGTGGTGGTTGTGCTGCCAACATTGTTTACGGCATGGGAGTACTTGGTCTCAATCCTGTTCTTATTGCAGCAGTTGGCGTTGACTGGGCTGATTACGATGCATGGCTAGTTCGCCATGGCGTTGATACAGCACATGTTTATAAATCCAAGGAGCTCTACACATCTCGCTTTATGGTGACAACTGATACATCGCTCAATCAGATTGCATCTTTTTTCCCAGGTGCAATGAGTGAAGCTCACAATATTGAATTAGCGCCAATCATGGCCAAAACTGGACGCTTCGACATGGTTGTTATTTCACCCGATGATCCGCAAGCGATGCTTCATCATTCTGAAGTCTGTCGCAGCGAAGGAATTGCATTTGCCGCCGATCCATCGCAACAGATGGCGCGAATGAATGGTGATGAAATCAAACTTCTTATTGATGGCGCAACATATCTATTTCTCAATGAATATGAGCTCGCACTCGCTATGCAAAAAACGGGCTGGAGTGATGCTGAAATATTGTCTCGTGTGAAATATCGAGTTGTTACACATGGTTCTAATGGTGCAGTCGTTGAAGGTATAGGTACAGAAGTAATCAAAGTAGGAGTGCCTAAAGAGAATGCAAAGATTGATCCAACAGGTGTTGGAGATTCATTTAGATCAGGTTTTATCGCGGGTCTTGCATGGGGACTTAGCCATGAACGATGTGCCCAGTTAGGTTCAATGATTGCAACATATGTAATTGAAACTTTAGGTACACAGGAGTATCGATTTACAAATGAAGAGTTCGTTGCGCGCTTTTCAGAGGCTTATGGCGAGAGTGCTGCTTCTGAGATTGCAGCCCATATCGGAAAGCCAAATTAATTACCTTTTTGTTACTTGAAAAGATTCTTCACTGATTTGAATTGCTGAATTATTTGTCATGCGCGCCCATGCCAGCAAGTCGGGAAGTGTTGCTGGATCATCGCTAAGCAAAAGAATTGATACACCTGACTCAACGTTTGCTATAGCCGCAGCACAATCAATAATCGGCGCAGGACAGCGTTTTCCGCGACTATCTACTTCCTTCAATTTCTAGCCCGCATCTGCGCAACCGATTCAATAATTGCAGTGCCTAATTCCTCAATCTCATCGCTAGTGGTTCCTCGATGAATCGTCACTCGAATATTGCCGTGAGTGAGTATTCCCATTGCAGCAAGTACGTGACTTGGGGCTAAATCATCAGATGTACATGCCGAACCTGAATCCAGATCAAAACCCCTAATGGAAAGTTCACGCAGAAGTTCCTCGCCATGACAATATAGAAATGAAAATGAAGTGATATTGCCAAGAGATGAATCGAGTTCTCCAGCTATGTCGCAATCACTCACAGAGCTTGCAATTCGCGAACGTAGTTGCGCGCTCAAATCACGCAATCGCAAATCTTCACTGAGATCAGATTTCCACGCTTCTAGTGCGACAACAGAGGAGAGAAGAAGAGGTAGTGAATAGCTCTGTGGGACTCGTGAAATTCCAATGTGGGGTAGTGGATTTTTCCAGACTTTAGAATTGCGTATTGCAAGAATTCCGATGCCAGATGGCCCAGCCCACGACCCCGAATCAAAGATTGCGCTATCCCATCGCGATGGAAGTAGTGATGCATCCGGGGTTGTTGTCGCATCGCAAGCAATGAGGCAGTCAGGAAAGAGTTTTGATATTTCATCGGTTCGCGCAATTGTTCCGGTTTCGCCATTAGCGATTTGCAGGGCTAAAACACCGGATTGGGAACTAGGGGAGAACTCAATATTTCCTCGAATATCAACGGGAAGTTCTACAGGGTCATAAGAACGTGCAGTTGCGATGACTTCACTACGTGAAGTTGCTGAATAAAAAATCTTTGTATCAGGGGATGTCGCCAGTCCTGCTATCGATAAGAAATGGCCCAGAAGTGGTTCACCTAGAATTTCAATCTCATCGGAGCGAAGTGATAATTGATGAGCAATTGATTCCAGGGCTTCTTGGCGCATGTGATGTGCCTTTGATGAGGATGATGAAAGTTTGCGTGGATCAGCCCAACCGGCATCAAATGCAGCCAAAAGCGCTGCCTCAGCCTTGGGATGGAGAGGGCTCTCTTTTCGAAAATTTCCTGTGACACGAACCACCTGCGTGAGGTTACTATCGATTAGGCGTTACGCGTAAATACGCCACTATTCTTAGCCTATGAACAAAGAGCGACTGCAGGGGCATTCTCGAAAGCTTAGGTTATTTCTTCTTGCCCCCCTGATTCTCGCTCTTACTGGTTGTTCCAAAGTTTCAGGAATGGGTTTTGAAGAGAACCTTTCGAGTGTCAATGACATTTCCCTTTCCTTGTGGCAGGGCGCATGGATTGCAGCAGGAGTCGTGGGACTTATCACTTTAGTCTTGATTGTTTGGCCAGCTATTTTTCATCGTAAGAAAGTTGGCGCTCCAGAATTTCCTAAGCAAACTCAATACAACGTTCCTGTCGAAATTGCTTACACAATTATCCCATTCATCATTGTTGCCGTGCTTTTCTATTTCACTGCAGTCAAAGAGAGCAAGATTACGGAGAAGTCACCAACAACTGTCGCCCATGAAATTGGCGTTGTCGGAATTCAGTGGTCGTGGCAATTTATATATCCTGAAGCTGGTCCAAAAGCGATAGTTACTGGAACTGTGGCACAGCCACCAACTCTCTATGTCCCTCTAGGAGAGCGAGTTCGTTACTCCATTACGTCCGACAATGTTGTGCATGGATTCTGGATTCCTGCATTCATGATTCAAATACAAAACCTTCCTGGGGTTACAAACCATCTTGAATTTACGGCTAACAAACTTGGAAGTTTCCCAGGTCGATGCAACATCCTTTGCGGAAGAAATCATTCACAGATGCTTTTTACCCTCAAAGTAGTAACCTCAACCGAATACAAGAGTTATCTTGAAACATTGAAGGCGGTCAACGCATGACAACTTATGCCCAACGTCCATCTGTTGCATACGAGGGATTAGTTCCTACTCAGAAGGGAAGTCGTTTTGTAAAGTACTTGACCAGTACCGATCATAAAACAATTGGCTACTTGTATCTAATAACCTCATTTGCATGGTTTCTCATTGGCGGAATCTTGGCCCTGATTCTTCGTTCAGAATTGTCGCGTCCAGGTATGCAATTTTTGAGCAACGAGCAATACAACCAAATTTTTACAATGCACGGAACGATCATGCTTTTGATGTTTGCTACTCCATTATTCGTTGGCTTTGCGAATGTGATCATGCCGCTACAAATTGGCGCAGCAGATGTGGCATTTCCACGTTTGAATATGCTTTCGTATTGGCTTTACCTTTTCGGTGGTCTCATGGCATTCGGAGGATTCCTTAGCCCTGGGGGAGCAGCCTCATTTGGTTGGACTGCATATGCCCCTCTTGCCAACTCAACATACTCACCAGGTATCGGCGGAGATTTGTGGGTGATGGGTCTTGCACTCAGTGGTATCGGAACAATCCTCGGCGGCGTTAATTTCATTACAACAATTTTCACAATGCGCGCACCAGGAATGACGATGTTTAGAATGTCAATCTTCTCTTGGAACGTTTTACTTACATCAATCTTGGTTTTGCTTGCATTCCCACCACTAGCTGTTGCACTCCTCGGCTTGGAATCTGACAGACTCTTTGGTTCCCATCTCTTTGATCCAGCTAATGGTGGAGCGATGCTGTGGCAACACCTCTTCTGGTTCTTCGGACACCCAGAGGTTTATATCTTGGCTCTTCCATTCTTCGGTATCGCAACTGAAATTCTCCCAGTCTTTAGTCGCAAACCAATCTTTGGATACAAGGGTTTGATTGCGGCAACGATTGCAATTTCCGCACTCTCAGTATCTGTCTGGGCGCACCATATGTTTGCAAGTGGACAGGTATTACTTCCCTTCTTCTCCTTCATGACATTCCTAATCGGTATTCCAACTGGTGTGAAATTCTTCAACTGGATCGGCACAATGTGGCGCGGTCATGTTTCATTTGAAACACCGATGCTGTGGGTTATGGGCTTCTTAGTGACATTTCTTATGGGTGGCCTAACAGGAATCATTCTTGCTTCACCACCACTTGATTTTGCAGTCTCTGCTTCTTACTTCGTTGTAGCGCACTTCCACTACGTACTCTTTGGAACTGTTGTATTTGCAATGTTTGCAGGTTTCTATTTCTGGTGGCCAAAAATGACTGGTCGCATGCTCAATGAACGCCTCGGAAAGATTCACTTCTGGACAACATTCTTTGGTTTCCACCTCACTTTCCTTATCCAGCACTGGTTAGGTATCAAAGGCTTCCCACGTCGTTATGCCGATTACTTACCAACTGATGGATTTACATTTATGAATACGGTTTCGACTATTGGTGCATTCTTACTTGCCTTCTCGATGATTCCATTTATGGTCAATGTATGGATTACACGCAAGTCACCACTCGTAGAGTGCGATGATCCTTGGGGTTACGGAGCATCTTTGGAATGGGCAACATCATGTCCACCACCACGACATAACTTCTTGTCGATGCCTCGCATCAGCAGTGAACGTCCTGCATTTGATTTACACCACCCACATATCAAAACTGAGGGGCACTAATTCGTGGTTACTAACTGGCGCCTATTTGGCGGATTAGCTGTTTTTTACGTAGTCATCACAGTTGTGTATTGGCAAGTCGATGGCGAGCCTCTTGGTATTACAGGAATGCTTCTCTCATCATTTCTAGCTGGCATGGTTGGTTTTTATCTTTGGTTTACGCAACGTCGCATCGGAACAATACTCCCTGAAGACAACGTAACTGCAGAGATTTCTGATGGCGCCGGTGAACTTGGATTTTATAGTCCGCATTCATGGTGGCCACTACCTGTAGCGCTGAGCATGTGTGTTGCAGGTATGGGCTTACTCATTGGTTGGTGGCTCACTCTTATTGGAATAACAGTTCTCATTATTAGCATCATTGGCATGGTTACTGAATACGAAAAACCTCTCACTACCTCTTCGCATTAATATTTAGGTGAGCAAGATTTTCGGGCGAATTGCTCCCTTTCTTTTCGTCCTTCTCTGGAGCACTGGCTTTATCGGCGTGAAGTACGGAATCCCATATTCACCTCCCTTCACTTTCGTGGCGCTTCGCATGCTGATAGCTGCGCCGCTACTCGCACTTATCGCCATTGTGGTTAATAAAAGATTTGAGATCTCACGAGCAATATTTCTTCAATCAAGTGCGATCGGACTGACATTGCACGCGGCCTACCTTGGTGGGTGTTTCTATGCAGTGAGTAAGGGCTTGCCTGCAGGAATTGTTGCACTGATAGTGAGCGTGCAACCTGTGTTGGTTTCGGTCTTTGCTGCAGTCTTTCTCAAGGAGGAACTTAGCTTTCGAAAAATTGCTGGTTTGCTTTTAGGTTTAGTTGGTCTGGTCATAGTGCTCGCTCCACGAATTACAACGAGTGCTGATATTTCATGGATCGCACTTGCTGGTTGCGTTATTGCCCTCATTGGTGGAACAAGTGGAACGATTTTGCAGAAGCGATTTGGAAACGCTCTACCAGTGCTTTCATCTACTTCAATTCAGTATGCAATGACTGCGATATCAGTTGGAATCCTCGCACTTGCTACTGAAAAAACAAGCGTTATCTGGAATCCACATTTTGTTTTCTCACTTGTATGGCTAATCGTCGTACTATCAGTTGGCGCAATATTGTTGCTCTTCTATTTATTGCGCGATGGCAGCGCAGCGAGTGTCTCTAGTTATTACTATTTAGTTCCACCCGTAACGGCTATTGAGGCCTACTTCCTCTTTGATGAGAAGGTAAGCATCTACGGCTTTATAGGAACTCTTATTACAGTTGCTGGTGTGTGGTTAGTTGTAGCAAAGCGAGCTAGTGGTGCTCAATCTCTTTGAGATCTTGAGCAGAAACCTTTGGAACTGCAACAGCATGTGCGCGGCTCATTCGGTTACGTAACTTATTCTTGATTGCACCAGGTCGCTTGAGTCCACGAGCATCGGTTGCAGGAAGTTCGAGAGGTACTGGTTGTTCGTGTTGAGTAAGAGTCCAAGCCTTCTCAGCTGAGATTGGCTCGTGTATTTCTACAAATTCACCACTTGGCATACGAACAAGTGTTCCTGTTTCACGACCATGGAGCACTAAATCGCGATCGGCACGTTGCAACGATAGACAAATACGCTTCGTGATTACGAAAGCAATAGGTGGCAGTACCAAAATACCAATTCGGCTAAACCACATCATTTGATTGATAGTGAGGCTGAAAGTAGTTGCAATGATGTCATTTCCACCATTGAGTAGTGCAACTATTGTAAATGTAAGAGCCATTGCGCCAATTGCTGTGCGGTTAGGAACATTGCGTGGACGATCCAAGATGTGATGCTCACGCTTATCACCTGAAATCCATGCTTCAATAAATGGATATAAAGCAAGACCTGTAAACATAATTCCTGGAAGAATTAATCCTGGAATCAAAATATTCCATGAAATAGTGTGACCAAATGCGTGCGTCTCAAGTGGGGGAGCCATACGAACTAATCCATCGAGCCATCCCATGTACCAGTCAGGTTGTGAACCGGCAGATACTTGCCCTGGTGTGTAGGGACCGTAGAGCCAAATTGGGTTGATTGATGCAACTGCAGATAAGAATGCAATTACACCAAAGACGATGAAGAAAAATCCACCAGCTTTTGCCATATAAACAGGAAAGAGTGGATATCCAACAACATTCTTTTCAGTGCGGCCAGGGCCTGGATACTGAGTGTGCTTCTGGTACCAGACCAACATAAGGTGCACAGTAATGAGTGCTAAGAAAATTCCTGGCAACAATAAAACGTGAACTGTGTAGATGCGTGGAATGAATGCTTCACCCGGGAATGCTCCACCAAAAGCGAAGAATGCAAGGTATGAACCAACGACGGGTAGCGCTTGAATAATTGCTTCGGCAATTCGTACACCAGTTCCTGACAAGAGATCATCAGGTAGTGAATAACCAAGGAAGCCTTCAACAATTCCGAGTGTTAGAAGCCCAACACCGATAATCCAGTTGAATTCACGTGGCTTGCGAAAGGCTCCAGTGAAGTACACGCGAAGCAAGTGCACAACGATTGCAACCATAAAGAGAAGAGCTGCCCAGTGGTGAATCTGTCGCATCAATAGGCCACCGCGAACTTCAAATGAGATATGAAGTGTCGATGCGTATGCCGCAGACATTTTCAAACCTGAAAGAGGTTGATAGTCACCGTCGTAGATAACTTCGCGCTGGGATGGATCAAACCAAAAAGTTAGAAATGTTCCAGATAGCAACAAGATTATGAATGAATAGAGTGCGATTTCGCCAAGAAGGAATGACCAGTGGTCCGGAAATACTTTGTTGAGATTCTTCTTCATCCATGCAGCAGCGCCTGTGCGCTCATCTACATAGTTGGCAACTGTGCCTGCTACTCGTTCGCGTGCGGTCATTGTGAGTTTCTCTCCCAGTAACTAGGTCCGACAGGTTCACTAAATGGACGTTGAGCAATCAGGAAACCCTCTTGGTCAACAGTAATTGCTAATTGTGGCAGAGGTCGTGCGGAAGGGCCAAAGATAACCTTTGCGCCGCGAGTTACATCGAAAGTCGATTGGTGACATGGGCAGAGCAGGTGTTTTGTTTGTTGTTCATAGAGAGCAACAGCGCACCCCATATGTGAACATATTTTCGAGAATGCGATGATGCCTTGATAGGTCATCGCCAGCCGTTCAGCATCGAGTTGGAATTCTTCTGGGCGAAGACGAATCAGCAAGACTGCATCTTTGCCAATGTCGCTAAGTGCTCGGTGTCCGCCTTCTGCAATCGCGGGTAGAACTTGTGCTACCGCACCGACTTCTAGATCTGAAGGTTTGATTGGGCGATCACCTGGGTCAGTAACTAAACGTGTTCCAGATTTCCAACTTGTTTTTTCTAAATCTTTTCCAGGAAGCGGGCCGAGATCACGAAGTAATAGCAAGGGGGAGAGACCGACGAGTCCAAGTGATAGACCGAGAGATTGTTTTATAAGTGAACGACGTCCAAGAGCGGCTGCCCCAGCTCCAGCTTTCGCTGTTGCTATCAGTTCACGGCGATCTTCATCTTCTGAACGCATTTCATGACGCATAGCGATTACTTCTTCATCAGGCATCAACGTTTTTGCCCAGTGAATAGCACCTGCGCCGATAAAGAAGAGTGAAAATGCAAGACCAAGTCCTAGGAATAGTTGTTTCGCATTTGTCGTACCAAGCACAGGGAAAAAGATAAATAAATCTTCTGAAATCCAGATATATGAATAGATGAAGAGAAGCGTTCCGAAAGTAGATAGAGCAAAGAGAATCGCTACTTGGCGTTCTGCTTTCTTCTCTGCTTGAGGATCTAGATCGGCTTGACGATGTATATGCGCCGGCACACCTGGATCTTTGATTACTTCTAGTTCAGATGACATCTACTTATCTCGCTTTCATTGCAAGCCATACAGCTACTCCGATGAGTAGACCAATTCCAAGAGTCCAAATGAGCAAACCTTCAGTTACGGGACCAACCCGACCAAGGGAAGCGCCACCAAGTGCCGGTTCAGCTTCTACTGCTTTCACCCACTTGATAATTGAAAGTTTTTCTCCAGGTGTCAAAGTTTTATCGCTAAAAACTGGCATTGACTGAGGGCCAGTTGCCATCGCTTCAGCGATGTACTTAGCGTCAACACCCATCAGCGTTGGTGCATATTTTCCCTGCGTTAACGCGCCGCCTTGAGCAGCAAAGTTATGACACATTGCGCAGTTAGTGCGAAAAAGTTCTCCACCTTCTGCAGTGCTTCCATCACGTTCATAATTGAGCGATGCGTCCGTTGGAATTGCAGGTCCTGGTGCTAACGAAGCTACATATTCTGCAAGAGCCGCTACTTCTTCTGGGTTATAGACCGGCCTCTTGCGCACGATCTGAGCACTCAAATCCGCGACAGGCATACGACCTGTACCAACTTGAAAATCTACAGATGCTGCGCCAACTCCAAGTAGTGATGGAGCAACCGCGCTACCTTCTAAGTTCAAGCCATGACAGGAAGAACATCCTTTGAGAAATATTTCACGACCTTCATCTATTGCTGCGGATCGCGCGAAGGCACTTTGTGAAGGAGTTGTTGTAGCACTTGCAACAGAAAAAGTAGTACCGATTGCAAAGAGTGCGAACATTAGTAGCAGTGGTGCTACTGCTTTATGTCTACGGTACCGAGATAGGAGTTTCACAAATAACCCTTCAAATCACTTAATGAGATAGATCGCAGAAAAGAGTGCGATCCACACGACGTCGACGAAATGCCAGTAATAGGAAACAACAATTGCTGTTGTTGCTTGCTGGTGTGTAAATCTACGAGCTTTCGCCACGCGGATCATCACAATAAGAAATGCAATTAGCCCACCTGTTACGTGGAGGCCGTGAAAACCAGTAGCAATGTAAAAAATAGAACCATAGGCGTTAGACGAAAGCGTCAGACTCTCTGTAACGAGTGCTGCGTACTCGTAAATTTGACCAGCAATAAAGAAAGCACCCATTAGAAATGTAAGAGAGAACCATTCGCGCATTCCCCAGTTAGTAATTTGAAAGATTGAGCCGGTGCGCTTATTTTGGAAACGTTCTGCAGCAAATACACCAAACTGGCATGTAACTGATGAAAGAACCAAAACTGTTGTGTTTAGCGCAGCAAAAGGAATATTGAGTATCTCTGTTGATTGAATCCAAATGCTTGGACCTTGCACTGCGCGGGTAGTAAAATAAATTGCGAAGAGGCCGGCGAAAAACATAAGTTCACTTGAGAGCCAAACAATTGTTCCCACAGCCACAGCATTAGGGCGTGTGATCTTGTGATGGTCTGGCGCTGTAGTTGAGGACATGGGAAGATTATCCCCGAAAAGGCCCGCTGAGTCTTCTTGCAAGCGCTGAAAGTGACGGGGAATTCGACCTAGTACGGGTGAAACAGGTCACTCACGATTGCGCTCTCTTTGCAGAATTCGAGAATAGACTTATGCCATGTCAATGAGTGCTGGCGCCACATTAAGAATTGTTGTCTATTCGGATGATTCATCAGTTCGATCTGCAATTTCTGGCGCTCTCGGCACTCGAGTAGCAGCAGATCTACCCACTCATCAAATTACTGAATTCGCCACTGGTAAAGCGCTTCGACTTTTTACCGACCGTAAAGGCGTGACTGCAGACAATCATGTGGATCTTTTTATTCTCGATGGTGAAGCCGTTCCTGAAGGTGGAATGGGAGTTGCTCGACAACTCAAAGACGAATATTTCGAGTGCCCACCAGTTTTAGTAATAACTGGACGCAAGGAAGATGCTTGGTTAGCGGCGTGGTCTCTAGCTGAAGCATCAGTTATGCATCCAATCGATCCTTTTACCCTCGCACACACTGCAGCGAATCTTCTGCGCGGTGCGAGCCTTACATCTGCGTAGGCTCCTAAGAGATGAGCTGGTCTACTCATATCGATCGCCTCAAGAGCGGACTTGATTTAGAAGTAGGCGATGTCTCCTGGTGCATGAATGAAATTCTTGAAGATCGTGCAGATATTGCAATCATAAAAGATTTCTTACTTTCCCTAAAAGCAAAAGGCGAAACCCCTGAAGAAGTTGGCGCGCTAGTTGCGCAGATGTATGAACATTGCGCACCAATATCGATTAAAGAGAGAGCTGTCGACACGGTAGGTACCGGTGGAGATGGCGCACATACGATAAATATTTCTACGACGGCAGCGATTATTGCTGCCGCAGCTGGAGCCAAAGTTCTCAAACATGGAAATCGGGCCGCATCTTCTAAATCAGGTTCGGCTGACCTTCTAGAAGCACTTGGAATAACTATTGGACTAGATGGCAAAGGTGTTGAGCAAACTTTTACCGAGTTAGGAATTGGATTTTGTTTTGCGCCGAAATTTCATCCAGCAATGCGCTTTGCAGCACCTGCCCGCAAAGAATTAGGAGTGCCGACCGTATTCAATATTTTGGGACCGCTTGCAAATCCTGCACGTCCGCAAGCAGCAGCGATCGGTGTTGCAAATAATCGAATGCATTTAGTTATGGCACAAGTGTTAGCCGATCGAGGAGTCGATGGCTTTGTATTTCGTGGAGATGATGGTTTGGATGAAATGACACTTGCTACAACTACTTCAGTTCTAACAATTGGTCAAGGTTCTATTTCAAGTGATCTTTTGGACCCCTTAGATTTCGGAATCGCACGTGCGCCAATATCTGCACTTGTCGGTGGAGATAGTGTCGAAAATGCACGTATCACGACTGCAATTTTTGCGGGGGAGCGAGGTGCGCATCGCGATGCAGTAGTTCTCAATGCTGCCGCTGCTATCGCTGCTTATCTTGCTAACTTCGAACTCTCACTACATGATCGGATGAAGATCGGTATTGAGCGAGCTGTTACCGCAATCGATAGTGGGGCGGCCTCCACTCTTGTGAAGCAATGGGCTGAACTCAGTGCGAAGATTGGCGCCTAAAACTCTTTAGGTATTTTTTCTCGCAAACGCTTCTTCTTATCGGCTAGAAATGCAAAGAGTTTCTCGACTGTATCAACTTCAAAAGATCCAAGTCTTTCAAAGAGTCCATGGAGAACTGCAACGGTGGAATGCGCATCATCGAGTGCTCGGTGTGTTGGTTGCACAGGGGTCTCAAAGAATTGTGCCAAAGTTGAGAGTTTGCAGTCATAAACTTCATCACGAGTGAGTAAATGGCGAGCAAGTTTTACAGTATCTAATACTTGATATTTCGGCCATAAATATTCATGTGTTTCTGCAGCAGCTTTGAGAAAGCCCAAATCAAATGGTGCGTTGTGAGCGACCACAACTGTCTCATTTTCATGACCTAAGAATTCGAAGAGTGATGGCAACACATGTTCAATCGTCGGAGCATCAAGAACCATCTCATCAGTAATACCGGTCAGCACAGTTATATATGCAGGGATTGATTCGCCTGGATTGATGAAAGTTTCAAAGATGCCAATGACTTCGCCGCCACGTACTTTTACTGCTCCGATCTCTGTGATTCCGGCTCCGATTTTTGGGGAGGCGCCAGTAGTTTCAAGATCTAGTACAACAAAAGTCGTTTGATGTAGATACTGACTCTTATCGTCAAGAGAATTTCGCGCAACATTCATATTCTCTGATGATAGGTGATTGAACTGACAATGGCGTTAGGCGTACCTTTATCTCATGAATACACACGGAGCACCTGCTGGATTAGTTCAAACTTTTAGCGCCCAAGGTCATGGCGCAAACGAAAAAATTGGAATTATTCTTGTTCATGGTTTTACGGGCTCTCCAGCCTCCATGCGTCCGTGGGCAGAATTTCTCAATGGTCGTGGTTACACAGTGCGAGTTCCATTGTTACCAGGTCATGGAACGCAGCCATCTGATCTCAATAAAGTGAAGTGGCAAGAGTGGCCAGCATGTGTGGAAGCAGTCCTAGAAGAGTTGTCACAGAAGTGTGATGTGATTTTTATGTGCGGATTATCAATGGGTGGCGGAACAACGCTACACGTTACTGAAAAACACCAATCAAAATTGCGCGGAATTATTTTAGTAAATCCAATGATTCACGTCCCAGCAGTTCCAGTGCCACTCGCTTGGGTTCTTTCTCGACTTCAGAAAATGCGTAAGTCGGTAGGAGATGACATCAAACGTCCCGGAATTACTGAGTGGGGTTATGACGCCTTGCCAGTCCTTGGTGCGTATGAACTTATCAAGATGCTAAAAGTTACACGCGATAAGTTGGGGGAGATCACTTTGCCCGTTCAACTTTTCCATAGCGTTGATGATCACACGTTGACTGTTTCAAATACTGAAATAGTAATGAAGGGTATTTCTTCGACGAATAAGAATCGTATTGAACTCACCAACAGTTATCACGTAGCGACTCTTGATTACGATGCAGAACTCATCTTTCAGAATTCATTGACTTTTATTGAAAGCCTAACTAGAAATTCGTAATAACGGTGCTGTCATACATGTTGGACCGCCGTCACCTTTGACTGCAACGTTATTTCCAGCAAAGAGATGAACTTCAACGCCAGCGCTCTTTAACTTACTTTCAATCTCTGGATTACCAGCAGCGAGCACAACAACATTTGGGCGTATTGCCAAGATATTGCTACCTTGAGTGAGCATCTCTTTTTCGCTCACGGTAAACCATGTAATGCCGCGTGATTCCAAATATTGAAGTAAGCGTGCAGGTGCAAGTGGTTCATAGACAACGGCCTTATCACCAGCGATAGGGGAGAGAACGCTCATTAAATGAAGCACGGCCCCTGGTCCTTCATAGTGTGGCAAGTCAAAGGAGAGAACATCTACGCCGAAAGGTGCGAGCATCTCGCGGATTTGTTCGATACCTGCAGTGTTTGTTCGATAGCTGTGCCCAATTAATAATGTCTTCTCATCGAGCCAAACTTTGTCGCCACCATCTGCAAATGCGGGAGCAGTTAGTTCGCCAAGGATTGGAACGCCAATCTTTTCTAAATCTTTACGGAAGAAACTTGGTTCAGTTGAACGCACCGGCTTTGCCATTTTCAAAAGTATTGCCCCATGTGGAGTCATGATCATTGGGTCATGCATATATACAGAATCGACAAGGCCATCGATTGAACCTGCGACGTCGACAGTACAACCAAGGGATTCAAGTAGTTGAGTAAATGACTTATGTTCCTCGAGAAGTGCCACAGTATCGGGCATGCGCCAATGACCCTCTTCAACGAATTTTCCTACAGTCGTTGGAGTACGCACCATTACACGTGCGAGATTGGAATACATATCTGGAGTTCCCCATTGAGTCATGGGTTGATTATGTACTAACAATTGGAAAAATAGCGAAATTCTTTCGCAGCCCCAAGGCTGTTCTGTACTAATATCCACCTAAGATTTTCGATTAGAGGAGAGTGCATGAAGATCAGAGTAGATCGCGATGCCTGCATTGGCGCTGGTCAATGTGCATTAGTTGCAGGTTCGATATTCGATCAAGATGATGATGGTTTGGTTGTTCTACTCACTGATACACCTAGTGATGAATTTATAGCAGTTGCTCGCAAGGCGGCAACGTTGTGTCCAGCAAAGGCGATTGCGCTCGAAGAGTAGAAATGATTTCGGTGGAAGACCCTGGTCTTGTCATAGTTGGTGCTTCACTTGCAGGTCTTACGTGTGCACAATCATTGCGCGCTGAGGGATATACAAAAAAGATAACGCTAATCGGCGCCGAAAGACATCTTCCATATAACAGGCCTCCACTTTCAAAACAAGTGCTTGCAGGAAAGTGGCAGGCGGCTCAAACAAATATTGATTCTGCAGAAAAATTTGCAGAGCTGGGCTTAGATTTTTTTTTCGATGAAGATGCACAAGAATTGAATATTGCTTCAAAAGAAGTGAGAACTAGTAAACGAACCCTTGCCTTTGAAGATTTGATTATTGCCACAGGGGCATCTGTTCGCAGACTTCCAGGAACAGAGAGCATGAGCCGAGTCCATGTTCTTCGAACCATTGATGACGCGCTTGGATTGCGCGAAGCACTTGTTGGAATAAAGTGTGCAGTGGTAGTTGGCGCGGGAGTCCTTGGATCTGAAGTTATTTCCGCGCTTAGCGAGTATGGAATCCACGCCACGGTTATTGATCGAATGGCAAGGCCACAACTACCCCTTACAGGTGGACACTTTGCTTCACGAGTAAATGATCTTTTTATTGAACACGGCGTAGTTGCCAAGTACGGCGTTGAGATAAATTCTGTAACAGAGCAAGAAACAGGAATCACTTTTGATTTATCAGATGGATCAAAAGTTTCAGGTGAGATCGCAGTAGTTGCAATTGGCTGCATTCCAAATGTGGGATTTTTAGCCAATTCTGGCTTGGATATTTCAAATGGCGTGTTATGCGATTCAAATGGTTTAGCAGCACCGCATATTTATGCGGCGGGGGATGTAGCCAGTTGGCACAATTCGATCACGGGAAAGTCCTTACGACTCGAGAATCAGACCTCAGCTATTGAACAGGGTTTAGCGGTTGGCAAATTTATTGCAACTGGAGAATCCAGCCCAACGACTCATCCATTTTTCTGGTCTGAAATCTTTGGAAATAAGATTCTCATGCTTGGAAATTTAGAAGCGGATATTCCGCTGACAATTGTGCACGGAAGTCCTAGCGATAACCGCTTTGTCGCGGCTACCATAAGCAACGGAGTTACCACTGGAATCGTAGGTTGGAATATGCCGCGAGAATTTAGGCAATCTAGAGCAATGATGGAGGCATAGTTCAATGAGCGAGGATACAAAGCAAGAGCAATGCCCTATGCATCAAGTGCGAAGAATTCCTAACGATGGAACACCAACTTGTCCATCTCCAACTTTTGCAATCTGGCGCGAAGAAGGTGCAGCAACGCCTCTTGAATACTCAGATGGTCATGAAGGCTTGATTATCAATCGCTATGAATTAGCGAAAATGGTTCTAGAAGATAAGAGATTTAGTCAGACACCGGCGCGCATGCCAGCACATCATGGACAAGCACTCGAAGCACAATATGGATTGAGTTCCGATAGCGAATTGGATCTTGGAAATGTCCTAGGTCTAGATGGCGAACAGCATGCACGAATTCGCAGAACTATCTTGAATAGGTACTCGGTGCGCTCTGCTCGCGGATATGAAAGTGATATGAAAGAAATTGTGGCCAAACAACTCAAGCATTTGATGTCTCAACCAACACCGGTAGATGTGACAGAGCATTACTCTCAGCCAATATCTGCAGCTGGTCACATGCGTGTTCTTGGTATTCCAGAACAATTTCGCCAAGAATATTCGAAATTATTTGTGGGGGATTCGACAACAGAGCAAAAGGTTGAATTCTTACGTCGTGTATTACCAGTAAAGAAGGATGAGTTAGCAGAAGATGTTCTTAGCGATCTTTTGCGCAGCGATTTATTAGTTCCTGAAATCGAAGGCCTTACACTCTCTTTGATGGTCTCAGGTCGAGATTCAGTTGCCTACATGATTACAACCTGCATGACAGCGCTTCTCAATAATCCTGAACAGCTCAAAGCGCTTCGTGATGACCCAACACTAATTGCTGGTGGGATGGAAGAGTTCATGCGCGTTGGTGCAATGTTTCTAACTCTTTTTCCTCGTACCGCGACAGAGGACCTAACTCTGGGCGATGTTCATATCAAAGCTGGACAATCGGTATCTGTTTCACCAGTTGCAGCAAATCATGACGAGCGTCAATTTCCAGATCCCGATAAATTCGACCTATCTCGCGATGCTTTTGGCCATATTGGATTTGGCCATGGAATACATGGATGCGTAGGACAACAAGTTGCTCGTGTTGAAATCCGTGAAGGTGTTATGCAACTTATCAACGGCATTCCAAGTCTTCATCTTGTTCATGCAGAACAAAATGAACCAGGTCCATTCGCGCATCCTGTTGCAACCTATGAAGCAGGCGAACTTATGGTGTCTTGGAATTGAAGGATTTGAACGTACCAGTTGTTTGGCGAACACTTTTTGACGGAGATTCAAAGCAAGGCTGGATGCATTCAGGTATTGGTGTGCTCAGTGATGGTCGAATTGTATTCGAAGCACCTGGTGGCGCAGCTCTAATATTCCTAGATCCTGTAACAAAATCACATATAAGAGTTGAAGTCGGCGTCGCTGTTTCACATGGAATTGCAGTTGCCAGCGATGACACCATTTGGATTTGTGATCCAGGTGCGCAAGCTCCAGGACAAGTTGTCCAAATCAATCTAGATGGAAAGATTTTGCGCACTATCAAACAACCTGTGCGCAACGCTGACGAACAAGATAAATGGAGACCAACTTCTATTGCATTAGCTGTCAATGGCGATATCTGGATTGGTGATGGTTATGGCCTAAGTTTGGTCCATGTTGTTAGAACAAATGGCGCTATTGAAACTTTTGACGGATCTTCAAGTGGTACAAAATTTGATTGTCCTCACGGAGTTGAAATTGATACACGAGAATCAATAACTCGAATTGTGGTAGCTGATAGAAGTAATAAAAGAATTCTCTATTTCAAAGAAGACGGATCTCTTATACGCAGTGTTTCTGATTCAATCATGACCAGCCCTTCATCTCTTGCTGTGCGGGGGAGCGACTTACTTGTCACTGACCTCTTTGGCGCAATTCTTGCAATTGATCTCAGTGACGAGGTACGCGCGATTATTCCAACTTCAAATGTGAATACGCGCGAAGGTTGGCCGAATAAATTATCTGGCACAGATTCAGTTGCACCGGATGTTTTCGAGGGAAAGCTCAATAGTCCCCACGGCATAACTGTTTCATCAAAGGGTGATGTCTATTTCACTGAATGGTATTTAGGCGGTCGGGCAGTAACTATTTCATAATGTAGCAAAAGCCAGATAGCCAGCAATTGAAAACATTACGCAGGCAATAATTGAATCGAGAATTTTCCAGAATATTGGCTTTGACATAAATCTAGACATTACTTTTGCCCCGTATCCAATTGATGTAAACCAAACGAGGCTTGCAAGCATGGCTCCAAGGCTAAAGAACCAGCGATCTTCTTTGAACTGATTCGAAATACTTCCCAGCAAAATCACTGTATCCAAATAGACGTGGGGATTGAGGAAGGTAAAACCCAAGACTGTTGTAGCAACTTTTTTAGTGTTGGGGGATTCACCAGTAGAAGAGCCCATCGCTTGGCTTTTGAATACGGAACGAACACTCTTGATACCGAACCATGTTAGATATGCGACCCCGAACCATCTAATAAATTCCAGCAGCGTCGGAAGAGATTGAAGAATTTGGCCAAGTCCAGCCGCACCTAATGCAATGAGTAGAGCATCTGAAATGGCGCAGATAGAAACAGTGAGGAAAACATGTTGTTTCGTGAGACCTTGTTTGATTACAAATGCGTTTTGAGCACCTATTGCGATGATCAGGGAAAGACCGGCTAAGAAGCCAGGAATAAATGCAATCATTGGAGTGACGATACCTGATGACCCTGGATATTATTATCTGGTGAGCGCAAATTTTTTTGAATTGCCGGAAACAGAGCAGATATCAGAGCTAACTATCTTTGCTTCTACTGTTTTAGAGGCATATGAATTCTCAATCAAAAGTATCGAATCCATCAACTATGAATACAACGCAACTTTCAAGGTTGCTACCACCGACTCGACGAATTACGCTCTGCGTATCAATATCAATTCTCCACGAAGTGCTGAAAACATCCGCGCGGAGGTCGCTTGGGTAAAGTTTCTAGAAAATGTGGATGAAATCCTTACACCACGGCCCATAGCAAATAAATCCGGAAAATTCGTCACCACCGTGGCGCATGCTCAAAGTGGACGAGAGCTTAATTGCATTCTCTATTCGTGGCTCGATGGTGAAGAAGTTGGCGATGAACCGACTCTGGAGCAGTTACAGGCATTGGGTCAGGCAATGGCGCGGATGCATGAATCGTCGAAGGATTTTGTTCTTCCAAGTGATGCGGCGCTTCCATCCTTCCAAGATCCGTTTTGGGAAACGGAAGATTTCTTACTCAGTGATAAGAGCAAATTAGAAAGTCAGGAAAAGGATTTGATTGACGCTGCATTCAAGAAAATTACTGCTGGAACCGATGCACTTTATTCTCGGGAAAATCCTCAAATCATTCATGCCGATCTGCATGGCTGGAATATGAAATGGTATAACAATCAACTCTCTATTTTCGATTTTGATGACTGTGGGATTGGTTTACCAATTCAAGATATTGCAACAGCTCTATATTATTTGGATACGCCGGAACAAGATGAGGCCATACTCAATGGATATACATCAGTAAGTCAATTACCACCGCACATAAAGGCAGATCTAGAGATGCTTCTCATTCACAGGCGACTCATGCTGCTCAACTATCTCTATGAAACCAATAATCAAGAACATCAAGAGTTGATTCCGACATATCTGGAAGAGACACTTCGAAGGCTGCGAGTATTTCTAGATAGTTAGTCGTTCTACGTGGACCGTACTGGGATCGAACCAGTGACCCCCACAATGTCAATGTGGTGCTCTACCGCTGAGCCAACGATCCTTGCTGGGGAAATCATACCCCACGATATTTCAAATCAATTAGCGTCCGAAATCGTCCTCAATACGCTCAATATCATCTTCTCCAAAGTATGTTCCGGTTTGTACTTCAATAAAAATAACGTCGTCAGTACCAATGTTTCCGATGCGATGTAAATCGCCAATTCCAATCGTTATTGAATCGCCTGCACTATTTTTTGTGACTACGCCATTCAAAGTTATCTCGGCGCTTCCGGAAACAATAAACCAATGCTCTGCTCGCTTTTGATGACGTTGATACGACAAACGCTTGCCTGGATAGACCCAGATGCATTTTGTTTTATGGTGTGCACCTTCTTGCAGAACTTCATAGCGACCCCAAGGTCGTTCTGATTTCTCTAGCTCCATCACACCCTCACAATTTCTTGTGTCGTTTTGTACTAGAGGTCGGGACGGGATTTGAACCCGTGTAGCAGGATTTGCAGTCCTGAGCCTCGCCTCTCGGCCACCCGACCATAGAAAGAGCGCCACCGTATCGATATGAAATTCATATCAAGTACAGCGGCGCTTATTCAGAGCGGACGACCGGGTTCGAACCGGCGACCTGAACCTTGGCAAGGTTCCGCGCTACCAACTGCGCTACGTCCGCGAGGAAGCGAAATCTATCGCAGGAATGCCCGAAGCGCCAAAGTGCACCTTCAATCACTAGCGTTCTCTCCTATGAGTAGTGCATCCATAGGGCGTGAAGCCTTCTTTTGGATGAATGGGCGTTTAGCAACTGGACTAGAAGAGATAAGTAAGGATCCCAACGATTTGGATCGAGGCGGATTCTGGGCTGTATCTACAACATTTGAAGGTGAGTTTCTTGCTGCCAAATTTGCCAATGTAATTGCTGCGCCATTTCCGCAAGCACCCAAAACTTGGCAAAAGATTACAAATCCTTGGTGCAGTTCATTAGATGCAATTGCCTATAAGAAATATGTAGAAGTAATTCAGGCGAAAATTGCTGAAGGATGGGTATATCAAGTGAATGCTTGTCGAGTATTGAGCACAACATTTGATGGTGATTTACGGGCTCTCTTTTCGCAAATCTTAATCGATAATCCTGCGCCTTATGCGAGTTACTTGGAAATTCCTGGGCTAACTATTGCATCCGCTTCACCGGAGCTATTCCTCTCACGGGAAAGTTCAAAGGTGCGAACATCTCCGATAAAGGGAACGAAACACTTATCACGTGCAAGTGAAGAATTTGGTGATAAAGATTGCGCAGAAAATGTGATGATTGTTGATCTGATGCGAAACGATCTTGGACAAATCTGTAATCATGGAACTGTATCTGTCACACGATTACTCAGCACCGAAATACACCCGGGCCTTGCTCATCTGGTCTCAGAGATAACAGGTGAGTTGCAAGCGGATACGACATGGCGGCAAGTATGTGAAGCACTTTTACCTCCTGGGTCAGTCAGCGGAGCACCTAAGTCATCAGCTCAAGATGTAATTTTCCATAATGAGCCAACTCAGCGCGGACCATATTGTGGCGCATTAGGTTGGGTCGAAAATGATCAAGCACTTTTATCGGTAGCAATTCGAATATTTTGGAGTAGCGACAACAAAGAATTACATTTTGGTACGGGAGCGGGAATTACGTGGGGGAGTGATCCAACTAGTGAATGGGATGAGACCCAACTCAAGGCACAACGTTTGCTATCGATTGCAGGCGGTGACTTCTGATGAAAGTCTGGTACAACACATCATTAGTTGAAAGCGAATTAGCACCTATTCACGATGGATGGATGTTAGGGCGCGGGATCTTTGAAACGATTCGAACGATTGATGGTCATCCTCTGGCGCTATCTCGACATATGCGCCGCGCAATGAAAGGTGGCAAAGTCGTTGGGATACGCCTTCCTTCTGAAGAAGATATACATCTGGCGATCGCCCAGGTAATTGATTCAAACCCATTTTCAAATGGACGTCTGCGAATCTCGTTTTCAGATGATGGATCGTGGATAGCCCAACATGATGAATACCTGGAGATAGAAAAGCCTGCCCGTTTGAGGGTAGAACGCGAAAGAATCGATTCAGAGAAGACTCCACCAAAAAAGTTCCCATATTCATATCGGTTGAATATTTTAGAACGGGCTCAAAGTGATGGCTTTGATGATGCAATTGTGTGTAACTCCCAGAATTTTATCTGCGAAAGTGCGATCTCTAATCTTCTTTTGTATATAGATGGACAGTGGGTAACGCCGCCACTATCGAATGGAATTCTGGCCGGGGTAATGCGCGCTCTCGTAATTGAAAACCTCGAGGTCGCAGTTCGAAAAGTGAAATTTGAAGAGCTCGACAGTATTTCTGGGTGCCTGTTATTGAGCAGTTTGAAAATTGCACTACCAGTGGAGAGCATCTGCGATAGAAAATTGCCCGAAATAGAAATATCACAAAGGTTAGGCGCTCAAATACGAGCGATGGTTATTGCCTCTTCGGTAAGGTAGCCCCATGGCCTCGATATCGATCACCGTAGATGGCGCTGCGCTATCCGTTGATTCAGAGCAACGTCCCACCCATCTTTTCGCTGAGAATAAAGAGATAGTTGTCTGCACAATAAACGGAGAGCTCAAAGATCTTTGGACAGACCTACATGATGGTGATGTCGTCACGGGTGTTTCAATTTCTTCACCGCAAGGTTTAGCGGTTTTGCGTCACTCAACAGCGCACGTGATGGCACAAGCTGTACAAAGTGTCTTTGCAGATACAAAACTTGGAATCGGTCCACCGATTACAGATGGTTTTTATTATGACTTCGATCCGCAAAAACCTTTCAACCCTGATGATTTAGAAAAAATTGAAAGTGCCATGCGCAAGATTGTAAAAGAAGGTCAACGTTTTAAACGTCGCGTGACCACTGAAAAGGATGCACTTGTAGAGTTGAAATCAGAGCCGTACAAATGCGAACTCATTGGTTTGAAATCTGGCGCAGGGGAAGAAGCAAGTGTTGAAGTAGGCGGGACTGAACTCACTATTTATGACAATTTGGGACGAGATGGCCAACCTGTATGGAGTGATCTTTGCCGTGGCCCTCATCTTCCCTCAACAAAACATATCCCTGCATTCAAACTTATGCGAAGTGCTGGTGCGTATTGGCGCGGATCTGAAAAGAATCCAATGCTGCAACGTATTTATGGAACTGCCTGGCCATCGCAAGATGAACTCAATGCATATTTGGAATTATTAGCAGAGGCTGAAAAACGTGATCACAGACGTCTTGGAACTGAACTAGACCTCTTTTCATTCCCCGAAGAAATTGGATCTGGTCTTGCTGTTTTTCATCCAAAGGGCGGAATTATTCGTCGCGCAATGGAAGATTATTCGCGCAAGCGTCACGAAGATGAAGGTTATGAGTTTGTTTACTCACCACACATAACCAAAGCAGCGCTCTTTGAAACATCTGGCCACCTTGATTGGTATTCAGAGGGTATGTATCCGCCAATGATTTTGGATGAAGATCACCATGCTGATGGCACGATAAAGCGCGCAGGACAGCAGTACTACATGAAACCTATGAATTGCCCATTCCATAATTTAATTTATAGATCACGTCAGCGCTCATATCGTGAATTACCCCTGCGACTCTTTGAGTTTGGAACTGTCTATCGCTATGAAAAATCTGGCGTTCTTCATGGAATTACTCGTGCTCGTGGCTTTACTCAAGATGATGCGCACATTTACTGTACAAAAGAGCAGATGCCAGGTGAATTGGATTCCTTGCTGACATTCGTACTCAATTTGCTACGCGATTACGGTCTGACAGATTTCTATCTTGAACTCTCTACTCGCAATCCTGAAAAGTCCGTGGGTGAAGATAGTGAATGGATTGAAGCCACAGAGGCTCTTGGTCTGGCTGCTACAAAGCAAAATCTAGAATTAGTTCTCGATGAAGGTGGCGCTGCATTTTATGGGCCAAAGATTTCAGTTCAGGCAAAAGATGCAATCGGTCGAACATGGCAGATGTCTACAATCCAAGTTGATTTCCAATTACCTCAACGCTTTGAACTCGAATACGTTGCAAATGATTCAACTCGTCAACGCCCTGTAATGATTCACCGCGCACTTTTTGGCTCCATTGAACGATTCTTTGGTGTTCTAACTGAGCACTATGCAGGAGCATTCCCACCTTGGTTAGCGCCTGTTCAAGCAATTGGTATTCCAGTTGCAGATACTTTCACTGATTACCTTGATGGCGTTATGAAGCAGATGCGGGCTGCAGGTATTCGCGTAGATCTCGATACATCTGATGATCGCATGCAGAAGAAAGTTCGTAATGCGCAAATGCAGAAAATTCCATTTATGGTTATCGCTGGAGAAGAAGATGTAAGTGCCGGAGCAGTTTCATTCCGCTATCGCAATGGCGAACAGAAGAATGGAATTCCAATAGCTCAAGCAATCAAGGAAATTCAAAGCGCAGTGCAGGACCGAATTCAGGTTTGATAATGGGTGAAAATATTGATGGCATAGGTATGCCTGATGGCTGGCAGCGTTTATGGGCACCTCACCGTTTGGATTATTTGCGCGGAGAGAACAGGCCACTCGATGGCAATGATGTTGAGTGTCCTTTTTGCCGTATTCCTAAACTCAGTGATGAGGATGGCTTGATTGTTGCGCGTGGTAAGCATGTATATGCAGTAATGAATCTTTATCCATATAACCCGGGACATCTTCTTATTTGCGCATTTCGACATGTTGCAGATCTCACCGATCTCAGCGATGACGAACGAAACGAGATGAGCGCTTTTACTGCACACGCTATGACCACGATTCGCACAGTATCGGGTGCACATGGATTCAATCTAGGAATGAATCAGGGTGCGATTTCAGGAGCCGGTGTTGCCGACCATATCCATCAACATGTTGTTCCGCGATGGGGCGGCGATGCAAATTTCATGCCGATTATTGGAAAAACAAAAGTTATGCCTCAACTACTTTCACAAACTCGATCTGATTTAGCTGCTGCTTGGTAGCGCCTTTTCAATCTGGTCAATATATTGACGAATAATATTTACGCCTAACTCTCTTTCAATCCAAAGTGGTACTGCAGGAAATAGCAATCCAGCTGCAAAGGCGTTTTCACCGGATGAGGCAATCTGTTCTACATACTCTAGTCGAAACTCACTTATCAAAATTTGATGTTCCTCAGTGCTCATTGTGACTTCATGTTCATTATGTGAGTAATCAGTAATCTCAAGAGTTTCCAAAGATATTAGAGCGCAAGGAAATCCTGCATCATCATGTAAGACAAGATATGGAGTAACAATTTGATCAAAGACGCGAGATGCCAGCATTACTGCGTCGTCGAAGTCAGCGACTTGATTCTCTAAATGTGTAACGACGACCATGCGAGGAATCTGAAAATCATCGAGACCTTGCCATAAAGAAATGGTTTCAGGAGAGATGCCTGCCGCTGGATCGACTACGAATATTGCGAGTTCAGATTCTGACTCGATAACGTCTGTAAACGTCGCTCCAAAGAAGCGAGCGACCTGCTGTGGGTCCGCACTTTCGTGTCCATAGATATGGATTCTCAGGCGAGAACTAGGAGTTGGCACGCGCTCAGCCTACGATGGGACTTGATGATTAGCGCAATTTTGAAACCGGCGGTGACAAAGGTGATTACGCCTATCGCTTCAACTGCGCTGCGTATTGGCATTACTCCAAACGGCGTTACATGGGCCGGAGCTATTGGAGTTGTTGCATCCTCCTTCTATTTTTATCCCCGAGGGAATTTTTTTTGGGGAACGCTCATCATCTGTTTTTTTGCTCTCAGTGATCTATTCGACGGAACCATGGCTCGGATTTCCCAGCAAGGAAGTAGCAAATGGGGTGGGTTTTTAGATTCCACTATTGATCGTGTTACAGATGCAGCTGTGCTCATTGGAGTAACTCTTTTTCTCATTGATACCAAAGACCCTCTCGTTCCAGTCATCCTCTTCACATTAGTAACAGGAATGTTGGTCCCATATATCCGCGCAAGAGCGGAGTCAATGGGAATTGATTGTTCAGGTGGAATAGCAGAGCGCACCGAGAGATTAATACTGGCGTTGAGTGCGATTGGTTTTAGTGGACTTGGAATCCCTTATGTTCTTGCAGGAGGAATGTGGCTATTAGCCATTCTCGGGTTTATAACTGTTCTGCAGCGCATTTTAATTGTGTGGCGTAGCACCAAATGATTATCCAAAGTATTACTGCCTGGTTCTATTTCGGAGCCTGGAGAATTTTGCGTTGGCTCCCAGAGAACTTTGTATACGCCAATGCTTATCGTCTTGCCGATATTGCAACTAAGAGAAACGGCAAAAGTGTCCAAAGATTGCGCTCTAATTTAGCCAGAACACAGAAAGATATAACAGAGCTAGATTTGGAATTACTTCTCTATAAATCTATGAGATCGAGTGCTAGATATTGGTGTGACACATTTCGTTTACCAGACTGGTCAATGGAGCGTATTCAAGGCACAGTCACTGCTACTAGTGAGCACTTATTACTTGATGCAATCGCATCAAATAATGGAGCTGTTGTAACAGTTGCGCATGCAGGAAATTATGATCATGCAGCAGCGTATTTCTGTAGCAAGGGTGGTCGAATTGTTACAGTCGCAGAACGACTAAAACCAGAGGCGCTATTCAAGAAATTTATGTCATACAGAGAAGCATTCGGCATGGAATCCCTTCCCATTGATGGGCGCGTAATCCCAACACTTCTTCTAAGAATTCGTCAGGGTGGAATTGTCGCTTTGGCAGCCGATCGCGATCTATCACGAAGTGGTATCAACGTTACTTTTTTTGGTGGCCCTGCTCGCATGCCCGCCGGCCCCGCTCTACTTGCGATACGCACGGGAGTCCCTCTTATTTATGCAGGAATTTCATATACCGAAGCGGGAATACATATTGATTTCGAATTGGTTCCTATTGCTATGACAGGGACCGAAAATGAACGTGTTGCGGCTACTGTGCAAAATAGCGCGGATCTATTTGCCAAAGGCATTGCTCGCTACCCGCATGATTGGCACATGATGCAGCGCATCTGGATTGATGGAGATTTTAGGGAACGCGAATAATGCTGACGAAAAAACTCAAAATTGGAATTGTTTGCCCATACAGTTGGGATACACCTGGGGGAGTACAGGCACATATTCGAGACTTGGCAGAATTCCTTATTGCATCCGGTCACACTGTCTCAGTGCTATCACCGGCCACTGATGAAGATGCACTTCCTGAATATGTTATTAGCGCAGGCAAACCAATAGCTATTCCATACAACGGTGCTGTTGCACGCGTTTTATTTGGTCCCATTGCATTTGCGCGTGTTCGTCAATGGATTACACAAGGTGATTTTGATTTATTGCATCTACACGAACCTGCAATTCCATCACTATCGCTCCTCGCTTGTTGGGCTGCAGAAGGTCCACTTGTAGGAACTTTCCACGCTGCCGCAAAGCGTCAGAAGATTATCTTTGCAATCGGTCCAATTTTGGAGCCCGCTATAGAAAAACTCAATGCCCGTATTGCAGTAAGTGAGGCTGCTCGTTCTACCTTGACGGAACATTTGGAAACCGATGCAGTTGTCATTCCTAATGGGATTTATGCAAAGAAATATGCAAAAGGTACTCCACAATCAAAATGGCAAGGAAATACAATCGGGTTCATTGGTCGTTTTGAAGAACCACGTAAAGGTCTCGCAGTTCTTCTGGAGGCGCTACCGATTATTGCGCGCTTTGCACCCGATGTTCGAGTTTATGTTGCAGGACCAGGAGATAGCGAAGAGATAAAGAAAAGCATTGATCCACAACTACTTCAACGATTCGAATTTTTAGGCCGCATCTCTGAGGAAGAAAAAGCAGATTTCATGGCATCCGTTGCGATATATGTTGCGCCGAATACAGGTGGTGAATCTTTCGGAATTATTCTGGCAGAAGCCCTTGCTGGTGGCGCAACTGTGGTCGCAAGTGATATCCCCGCTTTTGATTCACTTTTGGGTGGCGGAGAGTTTGGTGCACTCTTTGAATCAGAGAATGCAACGGAGCTAGCGAAAGTGATAATTGATTTGCTACGAGATGGTCAAAAGCGAAAAGATCTTGCACTTGCAGGTAAGGAGCACGCTCAAAATTTTGATTGGGAAGTTGTTGCACAGCAGATCTTTAGTATTTACGAGATGTCTATTGTTGGCAGCGAAGGTGTTGGTCTTGCGAAAGATCACAGATCCTGGAATCGCTTATTGACGCGAGATGGTGATGACAAGTGAAAACTACGCTTCTGATACTGCTAATAATTCTTATCTTTCTTTGGTATTTGAGTTTTTCAGCAACCCGTTTGGACAGACTGCACCATCGCGTCGAAACGAGTTGGGCAAATCTCGATGGTCTTCTTCAGCGTCGCGCAGCTATTGCATTAGAGATCGCGCATAGCGAGATTGCTGACCCTGCATCTTCGCTGCTACTGACCGCCGCTTCCTATCAAGCACGTGAAGCGACGATGGAATATAGGTCTCAGGCCGAGAGTGGCTTATCTGGCGCCTTGGGTTTGTTGTTAGCCGATGGGCAAAGCAATGCGAAGGCTGCAGAGAAGGCACTTCTTACCGAATTATCTGCACTCACTGACAAGATCCGAATAGCCATCGCGCTGCACGTTGATGCAGTCAATAGCACTCACAATCTTCGCAGTAGAAAAGTAATTCGCGTATTTAGGCTTGCAGGTACTGCACCTCTTCCCGTGACATATGAATTCGAAGAAGATGTCCTTTAGAAAACTCGTAATCACAATAGCTTCAGTTTCAGTCATCGGAGCAAGTCTTTTTTACGCTCTGAAACCATCGCTCATCTCACTTGCGCAAAAAGTCAACATAATCGAACCCATACAGGTAAATAGCATTACTGGTGCACCGGGAGTTGATGGTCCCGTCTTGGTTGTGAAAATTGATGACACCCCGCCAGCGCACCCACAAATTGGTCTAGAGGATGCAGATATTGTCTATATCGAACAAGTTGAGGGCGGACTCACCAGATTAGCTGCAGTATTTTCATCAAAGATTCCAGATCGCATCGGTCCAGTGAGAAGTGCAAGAATTAGTGATTTAGAACTTTTGTCACAATATGGTCGAGTTGTCTTTGCCTACAGCGGTGCGCAATCAAAATTGCGCCCATATATTTCGTCGGCAAATCTTCAAGATTTAGGTGCGCAGAGCCAGCCCGCAACGATTTATACAACTGACCCACTTCGAACGTCACCAACAGCAATGGTTTTGCGTGCTGATTTACTCATGCAAAAAGTGGCGGAAAAGGGATATGAAATTGCAGTATCAAAAAATATGGGCTGGAATTTTGGCGATGCACCAGAATCAGGAACTGCAATTGCATCTGTAGTCATGAATTGGCCTGCTAATTCTTACACTGCAACGTGGTCGGATATTGAGAAGCGCTGGTTACTCAGCACTAGAAGTGGAACAAATTTTGCTGATTCAGGAAAAACACTAGGTCCAACAACCCTAGTGATTCAAAATGTGCTCATCACTCCCTCACAGTTTTATGACAAAGTTGGTGGAGTGACTCCATTTTCTGCAACGATTGGATCTGGCACAGGTTTTGTTCTACGTGACGGCAAGAGCTTTCAAGCGTTATGGTCGAGGCCAACAGCAGAGAGTGGAACTCAGTGGAGCACTCCTGATGGGGAAGAGATTAAGTTCGCTCCGGGTCAAATATGGATAGCACTTACCGATAAAGCGCCTACTTTCACACTCAAATCCGAGGAGACACCTACCCCCGCGACAAAGTAGGATTGCCCTCTAACTCTTACAAGAGTTCTAACAAGGAGTCAGTCACATGTCGCAGGTAACAGGTACAGGTCGAGTAAAGCGCGGAATGGCAGAGATGCTCAAAGGCGGCGTCATCATGGATGTCGTCAATGCCGAGCAAGCAAAGATCGCCGAAGATGCTGGCGCTGTTGCAGTCATGGCACTAGAGCGCGTACCTGCAGATATTCGCGCAG
>JAPLBJ010000015.1 GCA_026392845.1 Actinomycetota bacterium | reverse complement strand
GAATCAACTGCATATGGCGCTCGCAAGATTGTTGAGACCTTCAACGCTTCCGGTGTTCCAGTAAAGGAATTCATTGCAGCGGGCGGACTTATCAAGAATAAGTTTGTAATGCAGATTTATGCAGATGTTCTCAATATGCCAATCACTATTATCAATTCTGCACAGGGCCCTGCCCTTGGCTCGGCTATCCATGCAGCAGTTGCAGCGGGTGCCTACAAGAATATTCAAGAAGCATCAGCTGCGATGGGTGGAGTAGCGCCCGAGAAGTACACACCGATTGCTGCAAATGCGAAGATTTACAATCTACTTTATAAGCATTACAACGACCTTTACGAATCATTCGGTCATAATGGAGCCATGCATTCCATTCGCGATATTCGCGATGCCGCTATTACGCAAGGTAATAAGTAATGTCTGCAGATAGGGCTTTGCGCAAAAAGATTTGTAATCTCAATGTTGACTTAGTGCGCTATGACTTAGTTGCATGGACTGCAGGAAATGTGTCAGAGCGTCTACCTGATGGAAACTCATTTATGATCAAGCCAAGTGGTGTGAGTTATGACGATCTAACTCCAGCAATGATGGTTATTTGTGACCTTGAGGGCAAAGTGCTTGAAGGAGAACTCGCGCCTTCAAGTGATACAGCAGCGCATGCCTATGTTTATAAGCACATGCCAGAAGTTGGCGGAATCGTTCATACGCATTCAAATTACGCATCAGCATGGGCAGCAATTCATAGCGCTATTCCTTGTGCACTAACTGCAATGGCCGATGAATTCGGCGGAGAAATCCCACTTGGCCCATTTGCCCTCATTGGAAACGATGACATTGGAAAAGGTATTGTTTCAACACTCAAAGGACATCGCTCACGCGCAGTGATTATGAAAAATCATGGAGTATTTACTATTGGTAAAGATGCAAAGGATGCAGTCAAAGCAGCAGTGATGTGTGAAGACGTTGCCAAGACAACATGGATTGCTCGCACTATGGGAACACTTCAACTACTCGCTCAAAGCGATATTGATTCACTATTTAGCCGTTATCAAAATGTTTACGGTCAAACAAAAGGAGAAAAATAATGAAACTCGAGACTAATAAGAAGGCTGAGATCTGGTTTCTTACAGGAACGCAGCACCTCTATGGTCCAGAGACATTAGAGCAAGTAGCTGATCAGTCACGCGCAGTTGCTACCTCCCTAAATTCAAGTGGGACGATCCCACTCAATATTGTCTGGAAGCCAATCCTCAAGACTGCTGAAGAAATCAAGGCAATCTGCATGGAGGCATCAGCTAATGAAAATTGCGTGGGTGTAATCGTATGGATGCATACATTTAGCCCAGCAAAGATGTGGATTGCAGGACTTACTGCTTTGCAAAAGCCATTGCTACATCTTCACACCCAAGCAAATGCACAATTGCCATGGGACACCATTGATATGGATTTCATGAACCTCAATCAAGCAGCTCACGGTGATCGCGAACATGGTCATATCCAAGCTCGCATGAATACTGGACGCAAAATTGTTGTTGGTCATTACGCAGATGCGCTTGTTGTAAAGCGAATCTCTAATTGGGTACGCGCAACAATTGGTTGGAACACATCACAAAATCTTAAACTTGCTCGATTCGGTGACAATATGCGAAGCGTCGCAGTAACTGATGGAGATAAAACAAGTGCCCAGATGCGCTTTGGCTTCTCTGTTGAGGCTTATGGAATCAACGCACTTGCTGCTGCAATAGAAAAAGTGAATGCAAAAGATATCGACGCGCTAGTTGCACAATACGAAATTGATTACGACGTTGTCCCATCGCTGAAAAAGGGCGGAGCGCAACACGATTCATTGCGTTATGCAGCTTCAATTGAAATCGCAATGCGCGGCTTCCTTGAAGCTGGCGGATTTAGCGCATTTACTTCTAACTTTGAAGATCTTGGTGCACTGCGCCAACTTCCAGGTCTTGCAGTACAGCGTTTGATGGCCGACGGTTATGGATTCGGTGGCGAAGGCGACTGGAAGACATCTGCAATGTTGCGCATTATTAAATCAATGTCAGTTGGCCTAGAGGGTGGAACTTCCTTTATGGAAGATTACACATATCACTTTGGCCCAGGTGAACCAAAAGTTCTTGGTGCACACATGCTCGAAGTCTGTCCATCAATTGCATCAGCAAAACCAAAGTGTGAAATTCACCCACTTGGAATTGGCGATCGCGAAGATCCAGTCCGTTTGGTATTTGATGCAACACCAGGTGCTGGTCGCGTTATTTCAATGAGTGATCTGGGCGATCGCTTCCGCATCGTTGTCAACGAAATTGAAGTTGTAAAACCAGATGCACCACTACCTAATTTGCCAGTTGCTCGCGCAGTATGGAAGCCAGCACCATCGCTTTCAACATCTGCTGAGTGCTGGATCTATGCAGGCGGTTCACACCACACTGTTATGACAACAGCTGTTGATGCAGAAGTTCTTCAAGATTTTGCAGAAATTGCTCAAGTTGAATTGCTTTCAATCAATGCCAAGACTGATGCCACTGAATTCCGTAAGGAAATTCGCTGGAATTCATTGCATTACAAGCTCAGTAAGTAATTGGTAATGAATACTGTAAGTATTTCATCGGGTTCATATTCAGCTTCTATCGATACTCACGGTGGTGGTCTTGCATCTCTGAAATATGAGGGCCGTGATCTAGTAGAACCACGCGGTGCCACACATACATATGCTGGCGACTTACTTGCGCCATGGCCAAATCGAATTCGCGATGGGAAATACTCATGGAATGGCGTTGATTACCAAGCACCACTCAATGAAGCAGCACGTGGCAATAATTTGCACGGACTTGTCTTCGATAAAGAGTGGAGCGTAAAGGAAACTACTGGCGATAGCGCAACGCTAACGCTCACAATTCACGCATCTGCGGCCTATGCAACAGACCTCGAATTCTCAGTTGTTTATAGCCTTTCTAGCGCTGGTTTGCACTGGCAGATCAATGCAAAAAATATCGGCAAGAACGCAGCGCCATATGGAGTATCTGTCCATCCTTATTTGATGGCTGAAGCTGGTGTAAAAAACGATGCATGCACACTGACTGATTTTGATTTCCGAAATGGTCGCATTATTGGTGATCAGTTTATTGATCATGCATTTGTATTAGATGATCGCACTGCGCGTATTGAACTTCGCGCACCATCAGGCAAGGGCTCATGGCTTTCATCTGATGAAAATGCAAAGTGGTGTCAGATCCACACATCAGATCGCGATGGTGGCCCAGGTAGCCGCATGCAATTAGCGGTGGAGCCAATGACATGCGCAGTTGACGCTTTCAATAGCAAAGATGATGTTATTGAGTTAGCACCCGGCGCGTCACATTCAATGTGGTGGAGGATCGGCGCTCTCTAAGGCTTTTTGCGGTGATGACGCTTAGTCTGTAACTCGCGAAAGATTTCAATCATCACTGGAATCAAGCTAACAAAAATAATAAGTCCAATGATAGGCAAGAGATATGTATCAATCGAGCCTTTGAGTCGCTCACCGAGCAAGTAACCAAGGCCCATAACTAGTTGAGTCCAGATAATTGCACCGATTACATTCCACATCAAAAACTTGCGGGCAGGGATTCCAACAATTCCACACAATGGATTTATCAATGTGCGAACAACGGGAACAAAGCGAGCCAAAATAATTGCGCGACCTGTTCCATATTTACGCAACCATTTCTCTGTTGCAACAACACGGGAATGATTGAAGACGCGTCCATCGGGGCGATCAAATAATTTGCGTCCAAATTTCGCGCCACTCCAGTGGCCAACTTGCGAACCAACGATTGCGGCAATTGGCGCACCAATAAAGAGCGCTGGAACAGAAAGGTGGGCACCATTGAGCAAAGCTGCGGCCGAACCTGAGGCTGCAACGCCTGCAACAAAGAGGAGGGAGTCCCCGGGAAAGACGAGGCCGATGAGCAGGCCGGTTTCGGCAAAGAGGATTGCCAGGATTCCGACTAGGCCAAGATCGGCCACGATCGAGTCGGCATGGAGCAGGGTTGAAATATCCATAGGGGTCGAGGCTACCCGTCCCTGCCCCTAGGCGTAAGCGGGATTGCTCCCTAATAGATATGTGTATTTGTATTTCTAGGGGGGTCTGTGCGTAGACTCCTGCTCATCTTCGCGCCCACCCTCGTTACGGCGCCCTGACTCTCCAACGGAGGAGACCCATGAGAGCATCTAGCTCCCTTTCGAATGTGCAAGTTACAGGTTCAAACCTGGCATATGTTTACATCGTTTTAGCGATCTCCCTTGGCGCGCTCGCAATTGCATGGGCACTACGTGCTCAGGTGTTGGCAGCCAATGAAGGCACAGCCAAGATGAAAGAGATTGCAGAAGCTGTTCAAGAAGGCGCCGCGGCATATCTTGCTCGCCAGTTCCGCACTCTTTCTTACTTTGTTGGAATCGTTTTCGTTCTTCTCTTCGCACTTCCAGGTGATTCCGAAATTCGTATTGGTCGCTCAATCTTCTTCCTACTCGGCGCAGCATTTAGCGCACTTGTTGGATACAACGGTATGTGGCTTGCAGTTCGCGCAAATGTTCGCGTTGCAGAAGCTGCTCGTCAGAAGGATGGCGAAAAAGCTGTTCAGATCGCTTTCCGTACAGGTGGCGTTGTTGGTATGACAACTGTTGGCCTCGGATTAGTTGGTGCATCACTCGTTGTAATTATTTATCGCGAAAATGCGCCAGCAGTTCTTGAAGGTTTTGGTTTCGGTGCTGCAATGCTCGCGATGTTCATGCGCGTTGGTGGCGGTATCTTTACAAAGGCTGCAGATGTTGGAGCAGACCTTGTTGGTAAAGTTGAAAAAGGCATTCCAGAAGATGACCCACGTAACCCTGCAACAATTGCAGATAACGTCGGTGACAATGTTGGTGACTGCGCTGGTATGGCCGCTGACTTATTCGAATCATATGCAGTAACACTTGTTGCAGCACTTATCTTGGGTAAAGCAGGATTTGGTGATGCAGGACTTATTTATCCATTGATTGTTCCTGCAATCGGAATCGTTACAGCGGTAATTGGTATTTTCATTACTCGCATGCGACCAACTGATAAGAGCGCGATGAGCGCTATCAATCGCTCATTCTTCGCATCAGCAATTATCAGCGCGGGCCTTACAGCTCTTGCAACATTTACTTATCTTCCAAGTGATTTCAAACTTCTTACTGGTCTATCACCAGAGGCAGTGGCATCTGCTGGAAATGCAAACCCACGCGTTCTTGCAATAGGTGCCGTAATTATTGGTATCGCACTTGCTGCAGCAATTCAGTTGCTCACCGGTTACTTCACTGAAGTTGGAAAGCGTCCAGTAAATGACGTTGCTGCTTCATCACAGACAGGTGCTGCAACAGTAATTTTGGCTGGTATTTCAGTTGGTTTTGAATCAGCTGTTTATTCAGCAATCTTGATCGCAGCAGCAGTATTTGGTGCATTTACACTCGGTGGTGGAAGCATTGTTCTCTCACTCCTTGCAATCGCACTTGCTGGTACTGGTTTGCTAACAACTGTTGGCGTAATCGTTGCGATGGATACATTTGGTCCTATCTCAGATAACGCACAAGGTATTGCTGAAATGTCTGGCGATGTAAAGGGCGAAGGCGCAGCAATTCTTACTTCACTCGATGCAGTCGGAAATACAACAAAGGCAATTACAAAGGGAATTGCAATTGCAACAGCAGTACTTGCTGCAACTGCCCTCTTTGGTGCATTCACAGATGCGATCAAGACAGCAGTACTTGATGCTGGTCAGACTGCAGGAAATCTTGCACTTGAGTTCCAAGGAATTCTCGATGTTGCAAATCCACGTAACTTGGTCGGTTTGATTATCGGCGCAGCAGTTGTATTCCTCTTCTCAGGTCTTGCAGTCAACGCGGTATCACGCGCTGCAGGCGCTGTAGTTATGGAAGTACGTAATCAATTCAAATTACATCCAGGAATTATGCAAGGCACAGAGAAGCCAGAATACGGCCGCGTTGTAGATATCTGTACACGCGATTCACTGCGCGAACTTGCAACACCTGGTCTTCTTGCAGTGATGGCTCCGATTGCAGTTGGTTTCGGACTTGGCGTTGGTGCACTTGGTGCATACCTCGCAGGTGCAATTGGAACAGGAACACTTATGGCTGTCTTCCTTTCAAATTCCGGTGGAGCTTGGGATAACGCAAAGAAGATGGTTGAAGATGGAAATTACGGCGGCAAAGGATCTGATGCACACACTGCAACTATCGTTGGTGACACTGTCGGAGATCCATTCAAAGACACAGCAGGTCCTGCAATCAACCCACTTATCAAGGTTATGAACTTGGTCGGTCTATTGATTACACCTGCAATTGTTAGCTTTGCATTAGGTGGTCGCGAGACAACAAATTCCATTATCGGAATCGTTGCAACGTTGATTATCGTTGCAGCACTTGTGCGCAATCGCCGTCAATCCACTTCTATCGAATACTAAGTTTTTTAGTAATCGATACGAAACTTCAATAGGGATACATGGCAAAGCAGCTTATAAAGCTGGTGATTGTTGAATCACCAGCGAAAGCACGCAAAATTGGCGGCTACCTCGGCGATGATTATGTCGTCGAGGCTAGCGTCGGTCATATTCGCGATTTGCCTCAGCGCGCAGCTGATATTCCTAAAGAATATAAAAAGATTGCATGGGCCAAAGAGGGCGTAGATATCGAAAATGATTTCGCACCTCTATATGTCATCAACCCAGATAAGAAAGCAAAAGTCGCCGAACTCAAAGAGTTGATGAAAAATGCTGAAGAGCTAATCCTGGCAACAGATGAAGACCGCGAAGGCGAAGCGATTGCCTGGCACTTAGTAGAAGTCTTGCAACCAAAGATTCCTATCAAGCGAATGGTCTTCAACGAAATTACAAAAGAAGCTATTCAAGATGCAGTAGCAAATACTCGAGACCTTGATTATCACTTGATTGATGCCCAAGAAACTCGTCGCGTCCTTGATCGCCTCTTTGGATATCGCTTATCTCCTGTGCTGTGGAAAAAAGTTATGCCACGTATTTCAGCAGGTCGTGTGCAATCAGTTGCTACGCGCCTCATTGTTGAAAAAGAGCGCGAGCGTATGGCCTTTATTTCATCCGCGTGGTGGGATCTCACCGCGGCATGCGAACTTGGATTCAATGCACGCTTACTCAGTGTTGATGACAAGCGAGTTGCAGCAACAGCAGATTTTGGCGCCGATGGCGCTGTAAAAGAAAAATCCCTTACAAATATTTTGTTGCTCGATGAAAGCAGTGCGCGATCACTTGTTGAATCACTGAAAAACACACCTCTAACAGTGAAATCAATGGATGAATCTCCACGTACTGAGCGTCCAAAACCACCCTTTACAACATCAACACTGCAGCAAGATGCAGGTGGTCGCCTTGGTTGGGGTGCGCAGATCACGATGCGCGTTGCTCAACGTCTGTACGAAAACGGTTACATCACATACATGCGTACTGACTCGATAAATCTTTCAGCACAAGCAATCAATGCAGCGCGCGCAGCAGCAAAAGCGCTCTACGGCGCAGACCATGTTGCTGATGCACCACGCGTGTATCAAGGTAAATCAAAAAATGCACAAGAGGCGCACGAAGCGATTCGCCCAGCAGGAGATACTTTCAAGACTCCTGGTGAATTAGCACCAGAACTTTCTCGCGATGAGTTTGCACTCTATGACTTGATCTGGAAGCGCACCGTTGCATCGCAAATGGCTGATGCTAAAAAAATGCAGATGCGCGTAGATTTCGATGCACAAACTAGCGATGGCAAAGCAACAATTTTCCGCGCTAACGGAAGTGTTATTACTTTCGCAGGATTCCTTGCTGCCTATGACGACACAACCGATGATAAGAGCGATGAAGAGTCAGAGGATAAGCGCTTACCTGCAATGACACTGGGTCAAGCAGTAAAGGTCAGTGAATATAAGTGCGAAGGGCATGAAACAAAGCCACCTGCACGCTACACAGAGCCAACACTTGTAAAGAAGTTAGAAGAACTTGGTATTGGCCGACCTTCAACATTTGCATCCATTATTCAAACAATTCAAGATCGTGGCTATGTTTATAAACGCGGTCGCGCACTAGTACCAACATTTCTTGCATTCTCAGTAACTGGCCTGCTTGAAACTCACTTCACAAAACTTGTTGATTACGAATTTACTGCAAGCATGGAAGAAGACTTAGATAAAATCGCAGCAGGTGAAGCTGGCCGAGTTGATTGGCTGCGTGACTTTTTCTATGGCGTCAACGGCCAACCAGGCCTCAATGAACTCAGCGCAGACCTTGGCGTTATCGATGCACGCGCAACAAATACAATGAATTTGAGCGACACAATTGAAATTCGCGTTGGTCGCTATGGCGCTTACTTGCAGCAGAACTTGCCAGATCAAGATCGCAAACTCGCAAACATTCCAGAAACTCTTGCACCCGATGAACTCACACTCGCCCTTGCAATCGAATTACTTGCAGCCCCATCCGGTGAGCGCGAACTTGGAATTGATCCTGCAACTAGTTTGCCGATCATCGCGAAAAGCGGACGCTTTGGTCCATACATCACTGAAGTTTTCCCAGAGGTTGTACTCGCTGAGGGCGAAAAGAAAAAGAAGAAAAAAGCCGATGATCCAAAACCAAAGACAGCATCGCTTCTATCAACAATGACACTCGACACCGTTACATATGAAGATGCGCTGCGTTTACTTTCATTGCCTCGGGTGCTAGGTACAAATTCTTCTGGTGAAGATATAACTGTTCAAAATGGCCGCTACGGTCCCTATCTCAAAGCTGGCGTTGATTCGCGCACACTTACAAGTGAAGAACAATTGTTCTCACTTACTTTAGATGAAGCACTAGAAATTTATAGCAAGCCAAAAGAGCGCCGACGCGGTGTTGCAAAGCCACCACTGAAAGAACTTGGTCTTGATCCAACAACACAGAAGCCACTGATCGTAAAAGATGGACGCTTTGGAATGTATGTCAGCGATGGTGAAACAAATGCAACGCTTCGCCGCGGTGACACAGTTGAAGCGCTCACCCTTGAGCGCGGACTTGAATTACTTGCAGGACGACGTGCATGGGAAGCAGAAAATGGCGGCGCATCTCGTCCAAAGAAATCTTCACGCAAAAAAGCAGCAGCTAGTACTGATAAACCTGTAAAGAAGTCATCGCGCGCCAAGAAAAGCGCACCAACTCTTACAAAGAATGTAGTTAGTGGTGCTGGAGCGAACGCAAAGGCAAAGAAAGCCGCGACAGGTAAAGCAAAACCAAAAACTGAAGACTAAGCCCCAGGGGAAAGAACTTTTATTCCCAAGTTGTATGCATTTTTGGCCAACCGTTTATCGTAAGTAATCATTCCCTCAATATTTTCACCAAGAGTAATAACTGTAGCCATATGAATTGCGTCGAGTGATTTCAAAGTTATCTGCGGTCCAAAGTGCTCTGCAATTCTAAGAATTGTGACTGAAACTTCGCTAAATCGGAATTGATTGAGAACATCAGATGCAACATTGAGAAGTTTTATATTTATTCGATTGACTGAACGATTTACTTCAACGCGCGAGATCATAGAAGTTACATATTGGTCGCCCATGACTTTATCAAGAGCGGCAGTTTCTTTTTCGATGAAGATGAGTTTGAGAATGGCAGAGCTATCTACATACCAGCTCAATATCGTTCCTCATCACGCATCTCCATCAAAACTTCGGTTGAAGTTTTTGAACCAGTTACCTTTACGCGACCTGTATGAGGGCGCCAATTGGGATTGAGTGCCGGCTTAATCAAACCGCTCTCCAAGTATTCTTCGTACAGGGAACGCTTGATTGGTGCAAGGCGCGCAACGGGAACACCATGCTCTGTAATTTCAATAATGGCGCCATCTTTGACAAGATCTAAAACTTTGGAAGCATTTTGGCGAAGTTCGCGCACTCCAATAGAAGTAGGAGTTGCTCCAACTTTTGTTGAAGCACTTTTTTTCGTAGCGACAACCTTTTTCTTAGCTGGCGCTTTCTTTACTTTTTTGGCAGATGTAGTCATGCCGTCAAGATAGCACAATGGCATAATGTGCTACTTTTTATAACCCAAACTATCGAGCCTCAATCCCTTGCCATGCGTGACTTATACGCTCGCGCCCCCGCCCGATACGCTTAGCCCGTGACTCCAACGCTGCCCACGCCTAAGCCCCCTGCTCAGGATCAAACTCGCGGCGTCTTGGCAATTCCAGCTTTTCGCAAGCTTTGGCAATCAATGGCCTTCTCATCCCTTGGCGATTGGCTTGGCCTTCTTGCAACAACTGCGCTGGCGCAACAACTCTCTAAAGGTGATTACGCAACTGCAAACTTTGCAATCGCGGGTGTATTTATCGCCCGCCTTTTGCCATCAGTTTTCCTTGGCCCAATCGCTGGAGTAATCGCTGACCGCTTTGATCGTCGCAAACTTATGGTCGTCTGCGATATCGGCCGCACCGCGCTCTACATTTCAATTCCAATTGTCGGAAATTATTTCTGGCTCTACACCGCAATGATTTTGGTGGAATGTCTCACGCTCTTCTGGTCACCGGCTAAAGAGGCGAGTGTTCCAAATCTTGTGCCACGCGAAAAGTTGGAGAGTGCAAATCAAGTTTCACTCTTAGCTGCCTATGGAACAGCGCCCATTGCTGCAATTCTTTTCTCACTTCTCACACTTTTCAATAGCGCACTTGCTGCAGCCTTCCCATCTTTTGCAGGAAACTCCGTGGATATCGCGCTCTACATCAACGCACTTAGTTTTGCATTTGCCGCTTGGACAATTGCTCGATTGCGCGAAATTCCAAAGGGTGCAGCGGCAAAGAAAGATAGCGATGCCGGAGTTGGTAAATCATTATTGCAAGGCTGGAAAGCAGTAAGTGAATCAAAGATTATTCGCGGCCTTATCGTTGGAATGGTCGGTGCATTTATTGCAGCCGGCGCCGTCATTGGTCTTGCGAGAACATTTGTTGGAGATCTAGGCGGTGGTGACGCTGCCTACGGTGTGCTCTTTGGCGCAGTCTTTACCGGCCTTGCCGGCGGTATCGCATTTGGCCCTAAAGTCTTTGCGCAATTTAGCCGCCGCCGCCTATTTGGCGCATCGCTAACAACGGCGGGCATATTCCTAGTGTTATTAGCTGCTATTCCAAACCTTGTTCTAGCCGTCTTTATCGTTGTTGTACTTGGAGTATTTAGCGGAATTTGTTGGGTAACAGGTTTTACGATGCTTGGAATGGAAGTCCACGATGAAGTTCGTGGTCGCACATTCGCATTCGTTCAATCAATGATCCGCATTACTTTAGTTGCCGTCCTTGCAATCTCACCATTGATTGCAGCAGCAGTTGGTAAGCACACAATCAAATTCCAAAATACACAATTTGATTTCAATGGCGCAGCAGTAACTATTTTGATCGCTGGAATTATTGCCGCCATCATCGGTGCGATTTCATTTCACCAGATGAAAGATCGTCCAAATGTTTCGCTCTGGAGTGATATCGCCAATGCAATCAAGGGCGAACTCGGCTCCATTACAGGTGCGCCAACTAAGGGTGTCTTCATCGCATTCGAAGGTGGCGAAGGAACAGGAAAGTCAACGCAAAGTAAATTGCTCAAGACTTGGTTAGAAGAAGAAGGCGAAGTTGTTCTTCTCTCTCGCGAACCAGGTGGCAGCGAACTCGGTGTTGAAATCCGCAAAATTTTGCTCAGTCATTCAACAGGAGAAATTAGTCCGCGCGCCGAAGCATTGTTATATGCCGCAGATCGCGCACACCATGTTCACTCAAAGATTCGCCCAGCACTTGCAAATGGCGAAGTTGTAATCACTGATAGATATTTCGATTCATCGATTGCATATCAAGGCGCTGGCCGAGTATTAGAACCTGGCGAAGTTGCACGAATTTCGCGCTGGGCAACTGAATCACTTTTCCCAACGCTAACAATCATTATTGACTTGCCTGCAGAACTTGGTATCGGGCGCCTCAAGAGTTTGGATCGCTTAGAAGCCCAACCACTTGATTTCCATGAGCGCGTGCGCCAAGAGTTCTTACAGCTATCTCTACTTGATCCTGAGCGCTATTTCGTCGTTGATGGCAATCAAAGCGTTGAGGCAATACATGCCGCCATTATTTCTCGCGTGGGTGAGCTACCAGCGCTAAAGCGCAATATAAAAGATGAGGAAGGCAATCGTTTACTCAAGCCAATTCGCCGTGCAACAAAGAGTGTGACAACAGGTGTGAAAAGTGGCGTAAAGATTGCAGCATCACATGCACCAAAGAAGCCACATTTGAAGAAGAAATCACCAAAGAGTGCAACAACTAAAGCTAAGAAAGCAAAGTAGTAAGTGATGAGTGTCTTTGACGAATTAGTTGGACAAGAACACTTGATCTCTATTTTGCAAGGAGCGCTAGAGGCATCACGTAGCGGTGAAGAATCACAAGAAATGACACACGCTTGGATCTTTACAGGCCCACCAGGTAGTGGTCGCTCCTCTGCAGCAGTTGCATTTGCAGCAGCCCTTGTCTGTCCAAGTGGTGGATGCGGAACATGCAATCAATGTCGCAGTGTTGCTACCGGCGGCCATCCCGATGTTGAAATAATTCGTACTGAAGGTTTATCAATAAAGATCGATGAAGTTCGCGAATTACTTACACGCGTTTCATGGGCGCCTTCCATGGGTGGCTGGCGAGTAGTTGTTATGGAAGATGCCGACCGACTTACAGAATCAGCAGCAAATGCGTTGCTCAAAGCAATTGAAGAACCAGGTGCTCGCACTGTCTGGTTATTGTGCGCGCCAACGCTTCACGATTTACTTCCAACAATTCGCAGCCGTTGTCGCCACTTGCAACTTCGCACACCAAGTACGCAAGCAGTTACTGCCGTTCTCACTAATCGCGATGGCATCAGCCCTGGCATGGCCGACTTTGCTGCCCGCGTTTCACAAGGCCACATTGGTCGCGCGCGATATTTAGCAACAAATGAAAGTGTTCGCAATAACCGCGCAACGATTATGAAATTACCAACCCAATTAGCCGACGTCGCATCAGCCTTTAGAGCAGCGCAAACACTCGTTGACCTCGCAACGGATCAAGCAAAGGCTGCAGCTGAAGAGCGCGATGAGCGAGAGAGTGAAGAACTCTCAGCTGCCTGGGGCAAGGGCGCTACGGGGCGTGGCATGGCCACAGGAGGCTCTAAGGCGCTCAAAGAGCTCGCTGCTGAGCAGAAAACTAGGGCAACCCGTATGGTCCGAGATTCCCTGGATGGAGCCCTTCTCGATATTGCCACCTTCTATCGCGATGTCATGATGGTTCAAGCCGGAAGTGATGATGCATTGATCAATACCGAACTTGCTCCACAAATAAACGCGCTCGCGCATAAAAGCAGCGCGCATCAGACGGTAGCCAAAATAAGCGCAATCATGGAGGCACGGACAAACTTGAGCCACAACGCAGCACCGCTTCTCACCGTTGAAGCCTTGATGTGCGCATTGGCGCAATGAAGGTAGTGAAGACGCGTACTAGCGATTTTGATTCGCAAACCATTCGTAAAGTAGTTGCGGCGCTCGCAATCGCAACGATTACAGCCCTTGTTCTAACTTCGTGCTCGTTGATTCCAGGTAGCAACAAAGCTTTCGAATCTCTAGAGCAATACCAAAGCCAGACTTTGAAGTGGGGCAAGTGCTACGAAACTTTTACATGCGCCTACTTGAAGGTTCCAATTGATTACACCAATCTGGAATTAGGTACTTTCAAAATCGCACTGATCAAATATAAAGCAACTAAGCCAGAAGAAAAACTCGGCAGTATCGTCGTCAATCCTGGCGGCCCAGGTGCTTCGGGTGTGGACTATGCCTATAACGCTGAGTACATCTTCGATAAAAGCGTTCTCGAAAAATACGATCTCGTTGGCTTTGACCCTCGCGGAATATCGAGAAGTGAACCAATTATGTGTTTGAACGATAAAGAAACTGATGCCAGTTTTGCAGCCGATGGAAAACCCGATTCACCTGCAGAATTTGCAGCACAAATCAAGGCTTCAAAAGAGTATGCACAAAAATGCATGAAAAACACTAAATATGTGACTCATTTCAGCACGGCCGATTCTGCCCGCGATATGGATTTACTGCGCGCAGCTCTAGGAGATTCCAAGCTCAATTTTCTAGGTAAGTCATATGGCACATATCTCGGCACTTTGTATGCACAATTCTTTCCAGACAAAGTTGGACGTATGGTTTTAGATGGCGCACTCAATCCCAACATAAATATCAAAGAACAGAACCTGACCCAAACAATAGGTTTCGAGCGGGCACTCGATGCCTTTATCCAGGATTGCACTGCTCGCAAAGATTGCCCGCTACCTAAGAAATTAGCCGACGCCCGCGCATCGTTTACAAGTCTCTTTGAATCAGCAGCGAAGAGCCCACTGACATCACAAGGCGATCGAGTTGCTACAGAATCCATAGTTGTCTTAGGCACCGCCTATGCCTTGTATGACAATGAAACAGGTTTGCCTGTATTGCGCGCAGCTCTTCGCCA
>JAPLBJ010000016.1 GCA_026392845.1 Actinomycetota bacterium | reverse complement strand
GATGTACGTGGACCTGGGTCAAAGAGGGAAAGTTCGCCAAACATTTCACCTGGACCAAGGATTGATAATAAATTTTCGCGCCCATCGCCACTTGATGTACCAAGTTTGAGCTTGCCCTCAACAATTACGTATAGGTGGTCGCCTTCATCGCCTTCGGCAAATAAAACTCCGCCTTTTGCAATCTTGACTGAGTCCATCGAAGCGCGCAATGAGACAGCAGCAGCTTCATCTAGCGCTGTAAAGAGAGGTGCGCGTCGTACGATATCTTCATCTGGGGTCACGAGGGGTACTTTACTCTCATGCCCGTCGATAGCGAAATTCGTAGCCAAGCAAGGGCTGTATACCGAATTCTCACTAAGACATATCCGGAGATTCGCTGTGAACTAGATTTCAAAAATCCGCTTCAACTCATTCTCGCAACAGTTTTGAGCGCACAGTGCACAGATAAGAGAGTGAACAAGGTGACGCCAGCACTCTTTCGTAAGTATAAAAATGTAAAAGCACTTGCCGGCGCCGATATTGCTGATCTCGAAGATCTAGTTTTCCAAACAGGTTTTTACCGTGCAAAGGCACGAAATATCAAAGGCCTGGCAACGAAATTAGTAACCGATTTTGATAGTGAAGTTCCAAGCACGCTCGAAGAACTCATAACACTGCCTGGTGTTGGTAGAAAAACTGCAAATGTTGTTTTAGGTCATGCATTCGATATTCCTGGGATTACAGTCGACACACATTTTGGTCGGCTCTCTCGACGTTTCGGTTGGACTAAAGAAATGGATCCAGTGAAAGTTGAAAGAGTTGTTGGTGAATTAATTCCACAAAAAGAATGGACAAATTTGTCACAACGAATGATTTGGCATGGTCGACGTATTTGTCATTCACGTAAACCTGCATGTGGTGCATGCCCTGTGGCCAAAATTTGTCCCTCAGTTGGAATTGGTGAGATGGATAAGAAGAAAGCACTACTGCTTGTCAAAACAGATAAGGATTTTCGATGAAAAGAATTGCGCTTTTGGTGAGCACTCTTCTTCTTTTGGCGGGCTGTGCAAATAGTGTTGAACCGATATCAGGAAAAGTTATTACTTGCAGCGAAATAAATATAGATAAATCAATTACAGATGGGGTCCAACTCCCTTGTCTTGATGGCGGAGAGGGCGGTTATTTACAAGGGCTGCGTGGGCCAATGATTCTCAACGTGTGGGCTTCTTGGTGTTACGAATGCGGTGTTGAAATGCCCTACCTTCGCTCATTTTATGCCAAAGCTCAAGGCAAAGTAGCGCTTGTAGGCGTCAATGTTGAAGAAAAAAACATTGAGGCTGGGCAAAAATATGTAGAGAGTCACGGAATCACATGGCCAAATTTTTATGATTCTGATGGAAGTTCTCGAGGATATTTTGGAATGGGCGTTCCGGTCACATGGTTTATTGCAGCCGATGGAAGCGTTACCTACAAGAAAATAGGTGGTTTCAAGAATGAACTTGAAATTATAGAACTTAGTGCCAAATACTTGGATGTTTCTCTTTAATTTTCATCCTTCGAAGTATTTAGACCCTCTTTAATCAACTTCATCACATTTGGATCTGCAAGAGTTGTTGCATCTCCAACTACACGGTTTTCAGCAACATCTTTGAGCAAGCGACGCATAATTTTTCCACTGCGAGTCTTTGGCAATTCTGCAACAACAAGAATCTGACGTGGCCGTGCAATTGCGCCAATCTCTTTTGTAACGTGATTTCGAAGTTGAGTCACTAGTTCTTCTCCATTTGCATGTTCAATCCCACCACGCAAAATAACAAATGCAACGATTCCTTGCCCAGTCATTGCATCAGCTGCGCCAACAACAGCTGCCTCAGCAACTGATTCATGTGAAACCAATGCAGATTCAACTTCGGTAGTTGAAATACGGTGACCTGAAACATTCATAACATCATCGACGCGACCAAGTAACCAAATAGCACCGTCGTTATCGAGTTTTGCACCATCGCCTGCAAAATAGATATTTTTAAAGCGTGACCAATAAGTCTCTTTATAACGCTCGTTCTCGCCCCAAATTCCACGCAACATTGATGGCCATGGTTGATCCAAGATAAGAAATCCTCCATGACCATTTCCAACTTCAGTTCCAGAATCGTCAACAACTTTTGCACTAATTCCAGGAAGCGGTCCCATTGCAGATCCTGGTTTAGTTGCAGTTACTCCAGGCAAAGGTGAAATCATGATTGCACCAGTTTCAGTTTGCCACCATGTATCAACAATTGGGCAGCGGTTTCCACCAATAACTTCGCGGTACCACATCCATGCTTCAGGATTAATCGGTTCACCTACTGAGCCAAGCAAACGAAGTGATGAAAGATTGTGCGCCCTTGGAAATTCATCTCCCCACTTCATCCATGTACGAATAAGCGTTGGTGCGGTGTACAAAATAGTTACACCATATTTTGCGATGATTTCAAAAATGCGACCTTTGTGTGGTGTATCTGGCGTACCTTCATACATTACTTGCGTGGCACCATTTATTAGTGGGCCATATACAACATAAGAATGTCCTGTTACCCAACCGACATCAGCAGTGCACCAGTAAACATCAGTCTCAGCTTTGATATCGAAAACCATCTTGTGCGTGTAAGCCACTTGAGTGAGGTAGCCACCAGTTGTGTGAAAAATTCCTTTTGGTTTAGCTGTTGTTCCTGATGTGTAAAGAATAAATAAGGGGTGCTCAGAATCAAAGAATTCAGGCTTATGTTGCGCGCTTTGGCGCTCCATGATCTCGTGCCACCAAATATCGCGAGATGAATCCCAAGCAGTTTCTTGCTTAGTACGTTGTACAATTAAGACTTTTTCAACATTTGTTGCACCTTTGAGCGCTTCATCTACCGCAGGCTTGAGTGCAAATGCAGCACCTTTTCTAAATCCACCATCGGAAGTAATAACTAACTTTGCATCTGCATCTTGAATGCGTGACAAAAGTGCATCAGCTGAGAAACCACCAAAGACAACCGAGTGAGGTGCACCGATACGCGCACATGCCAACATTGCAATTGCTGCTTCTGGAATCATCGGCATATAGATTGCAACGCGGTCTCCTGCAGTAATTCCAAGTTCGATAAGAGCGTTCGCCGCTTTCTTTACTTCAGTAAGAAGTTGCGAATAAGTAATATCCCGAGAATCTCCAGGTTCGCCTTCAAAGTGAAAAGCAACTCGATCACCACGTCCTGCTTCAACGTGGCGATCCAATGCGTTGACTGTCGCGTTTATTTTTCCGCCAACAAACCATTGTGCAAATGGTGGCTGCCAATCAAGAATTTGATTCCATTTCTTATCCCACGTTAACTCTTCGGCTTGCTTAGCCCAAAAAGCTAGACGATCAGATTCAGCTTCTTTATATAAAGAGGCCTTTCCATTTGCTGCAGCACTAAATTCTGAGCTCGGTGCAAATGTGCGCTCTTCGCTGAGTAAGTTTTCGAGGGAATCTTTTTCTTGGCTCATAGCACTTGAGATTACTAGTTCAGCCCTATTTATCAACAGTCTTTTTTGATGAGACTTTTTTCTCAGGCAAGTTGGTGAGGATGCGCACTCAATTCATCCAAAAAACTCCAACGAAAGAAGAGAACTATGGGCTTTGCCGCATTCCTCCTCGCATTTATCAAATTTCTCATGAACCCAACGATGATCATGGCCTTTGCCAACCTTTTATCTAAAGCGCTCAAAACCCTTGGCTAAGGCGCGAGGCTGGAAACGCCTCAATAAGTAGGCGTAATTTCCGAGTTAGTGCCAATTAGTGAGAGGATACGTCGTAAGCCTCTCATCGGCCCAATGGTGCGCACGGTATGAGATTTACACCTTGAGCCGAATAATTTGGAGCCTAAATGCCAATTGCAACCCCCGAAATTTATGCCGAAATGTTGGATCGCGCTAAAAAAGGCGCTTTTGCATATCCAGCAATCAATGTTTCATCATCACAGACCATCACTGCAGCTATTCGTGGATTTGCCGAAGCGCAATCAGATGGAATCATTCAATTTTCATGGGGCGGTGCTGAATATGCATCTGGCTCAACAATCAAGAAGATGGTTGATGGTGCAGTAGCGCTCGCCGAATACGCACATATCGTTGCTAAGAATTACAACGTACATATTGGTATTCACACTGATCACTGCCCAGCTGAAAAGCTCGATGGATTTATGAAGCCACTTCTTGCACTTGGCGCAGAGCGAATCAAGTCAGGTAAAGCACCACTATTCAACTCACATATGTGGGATGGCTCAGCAGTTGATATGAAAGAAAATATGAAAGTTGCTGCAGAGATGCAGAAGATGTCAATTGCCGCAAAGACAATTCTTGAAATTGAAATCGGTGTTGTTGGCGGAGAAGAAGATGGTGTTGAAGCAAAGCACGATGCAAAGCTGTACTCAACCCCTGAAGATGCACTTATGACTATCGAAACTTTGGGCTCTGATCCAAGTACTCGTTACATGGTCGCTGCAACATTTGGAAATGTTCACGGTGTTTACAAGCCAGGTAACGTTGTATTGCAACCAAAGATTCTTCGCACATTGCAAGATGCAGTTTCCAAAAAGCTTGGTCTTCCTGAGGGAAGCAAGCCAATGGACCTTGTTTTCCACGGTGGCTCAGGCTCACTTCTCACTGAAATTCGCGAATCACTCGATTACGGTGTTGTAAAGATGAATATTGATACTGATACTCAATATGCATTTACACGTCCTGTTGTTGATCACATGCTAAAAAATTACGACGGCGTTCTAAAAATTGATGGCGAAGTTGGAAATAAAAAGGCATACGATCCACGCGCATTGGGCAAAGCTGCTGAAGCTGGCATGGCTGCACGTATTGGTGTCGCTTGCGAAGATCTTCGTTCAACTGGCACATCACTACTCAAGTAATTTCACTGTAAGAGAAAGGCTTTACCAATGCCTGCGATAGTTCTTCTTGGCGCTCAATGGGGCGACGAAGGCAAGGGTAAAGCTACAGATATTCTTGGTGACCGCGTTGATTATGTTGTTCGTTATCAAGGCGGAAACAACGCGGGTCACACAGTTGTAATTGGCGATCAAAAATATGCACTGCACTTGTTACCTTCTGGAATTTTGAGTCCTAACGTCATTCCCGTGATTGGTAATGGTGTGGTGATTGATCCAGGTGTACTGCTAGAAGAAATTAGAGGATTAACAGAGCGCGGTATTGATTGCAGCAAGTTAGTAATTAGCACCAATGCACATTTGATTACTCCGTATCACCGCACAATCGATAAAGTTTCAGAGCGCTTCTTGGGTAAATCAAAGATTGGAACAACTGGTCGCGGAATTGGGCCTGCTTATGCAGATAAAATTAACCGAATCGGTATTCGTGTTCAGGATCTGTTTGATCCATCAATCTTGCGTCAAAAACTTGAAGCAGCGCTTCGCGATAAAAACCAAGTACTAATCAAGGTTTTCAACCGTAAAGATATTGAAGTCGATGAAGTACTTACAGAGTATTTGGCATATGCCGAAATATTGCGTCCATACGTTGCCGATACTGTTCTGCTTTTAGATCAAGCACTCAAAGCAGGGAAGCAAGTATTGCTCGAAGGTTCACAAGGAACACTGCTCGATGTTGATCATGGAACATATCCATTCGTAACATCAAGTAATCCAACTGCTGGCGGTGCGTGCACAGGTAGCGGAATCGGACCGACAAAGATTGGCCGCGTCATTGGAATTGTAAAGGCATATACAACTCGCGTTGGCAGTGGACCTTTCCCAACTGAGTTATTTGATGAAGATGGCGAAAAACTTCGCACCATCGGTGGAGAAATCGGTGTAACTACTGGTATATGAATATTTAGATGGTTGGAAAGAAGATATTTCTGGAGCGCGCAAACTTAGTGAACTCCCAAAGAATGCACAGGCATACATTGCATTCCTTGAAAAAATCTCTGGTGCGCCAATGAGTGCAATTGGTGTTGGGCCCGGTCGCGATCAAACAATAGTTGTAAAGGATTTCATCTAAATATGAAAATCCTCCTGGTTGGAAGCGGCGGGCGAGAGCACGCACTTGCACTAGGACTACAGGCAGACCCAGAGTGCAGTGAACTTCACGTTGCACCAGGTAATCCAGGTATTGCGCAAATCGCAACTACGCACCCACTTGTTATTACAGATAATTCGGCAATAGTTGCACTCGCTCAAAAAATCGGTGCAGAGCTTGTTGTAATTGGTCCCGAAGTTCCGTTAGTAAATGGCGTCGCAGATGAATTACGTCGAGTAGGAATTGCAACCTTTGGACCTTCGAAAGTAGCAGCGCAGTTAGAAGGATCAAAGACTTTTGCGAAAGAAGTTATGTCAGATGCAGGGGTACCAACTGCTAAGAGTTTTACATGCACAACACAAGCTGAAATTGAAAATGCACTAGACGCATTTGGCGCTCCGTATGTTGTAAAAGATGATGGTTTAGCGGCAGGTAAAGGTGTTGTTGTAACTCGTGATCGCGCAGAAGCGCTAAATCACGCATTAGCATGTCAAAGAGTTGTCATTGAAGAATATTTAGATGGCCCAGAAGTTTCATTATTTGGAATTAGCGATGGTCAAACAATTCTTGCAATGCATCCAGCACAAGATTTCAAACGTGCTGGTGATAATGATGCTGGCCCAAATACAGGTGGGATGGGCGCGTATTCACCTTTGCCATGGGCACCAAGTGACATTATTGAAGATACATATAAACAAGTTTTAGCTCCGATGATTGCGGAAATGGCTGCACGCGGAACTCCCTTTATCGGGCTCCTTTACGCTGGTCTTGCACTCACCGATCACGGAACGCGCGTTATTGAATTTAATGCACGTTTTGGGGATCCTGAAACTCAAGTTTTAATTCCGCGATTAGCAACACCTCTTGCATCACTTCTATACAAGGCTGCAACAGGAAATCTTGGAGATACAAAGTTGCAATGGCGCGATGATTCAGCAGTCACGGTTGTTCTTGCTGCCGATGGTTATCCAAGTGCGCCAAAGAGTGGTGCACCAATTACATCAATTCCAACTATCGATCAGGTACAAATTTTCCACGCAGGTACTGCAATGGATGGAAATGGACTTGTCTCTGCAGGTGGGCGAGTAATGACAGTGACTGGAATTGGCTCTGATCTAACCGAAGCTCGCAACCGTGCATATCGAGCAATCTCACAGATTGACCTTGAGGGCTCCTTTTATCGAAGCGATATCGCCCTCAATGCGTCGGTGGCGGAGAAGGGCAACTAAATGGAAGATAATTCACCAGTGAGTCTTCTAGCAGATAGATATGCATCGAGTGCGATGCGCGAAATATTTGCGCCTGAAGCCAAAATAATTGCTGAACGTAAATTATGGATTGCTGTCATGCGCGCGCAATCAAAGCTCGGACATAAAATTTCCAATGATGTAATTACAGACTACGAGAAAGTAATTACAAAAGTAGATCTTGCTTCTATCGATAAAAGAGAAAAAGAAACTCGTCATGATGTAAAGGCACGTATTGAAGAATTCAACGCACTTGCTGGTCACGAAGCAATTCATGCAGGAATGACAAGTAGAGACCTAACAGAAAATATTGAAGCGTTACAAATAAAGAACGGTCTTGCACTCGTTCACGATAAAACAGTGTCGCTACTTGCTCGCCTTGGCGAACGCGCAGTTGAGTTCAGTGATCAACCAATTGCTGGTCGCTCTCATAACGTTCCCGCACAAATTACAACACTCGGGAAAAGATTTGCTTCCGCTGCAGAAGAATTACTCTTTGCATTTGCACGACTAGAAGCGCTTCAAGAGCGTTATCCAATGCGCGGAATCAAAGGTCCAGTTGGAACAGCACAAGATTCAATTGATTTACTCGGATCATCGAAGCCTCATGCTGATTTAGAAAATGCAATTGCACAAGAATTAGGTTTTGATCATGTTTTGGATTCAACAGGTCAAATTTATCCGCGTTCATTTGATTACGATGTTGTGACAACACTTGTTCAATTAGCGGCAGCACCTTCATCTTTTGCTACATCTATTCGACTGATGGCAGGGGCAGAGTTAGTTACTGAGGGATTCAAAGCTGGCCAAGTTGGCAGTAGCGCAATGCCACACAAGATGAACACTCGCTCCTGTGAACGCGTCAATGGTTTATCTGTTGTTCTACGAGGCTATGCATCCATGGTTAGCGAACTTGCCGGTGATCAATGGAATGAAGGCGATGTTTCATGCAGCGTTGTGCGCCGAGTTGCAATTCCTGATGCTTTCTATGCAATTGATGGCTTACTCGAAACAATGCTCACCGTTATCAATGAATTTGGCGCATTCCCTGCAGTCATCGATGCAGAAATTTCACGATACTTGCCATTCCTTGCAACTACAAAGATTCTTATGGCTGCAGTAAAAGCAGGAGTTGGACGCGAAGTTGCACACGAAGTAATCAAAGAACATGCAGTCAAAGCGGCGCTACATATGCGCGAAGGTAAGAGCAATACTCTTCTTGACGCACTCGCTAATGACGCACGTTTACCTCTAGATAGAAAAGCTCTCGATGCGCTTTTGAGTGATCCAATTGAATTTACTGGCGATGCTCGCCAACAAGTTGCTCGAGTTGTTAGTCGCATTGAAGCGATTACTTCCGCGCACCCTGCAGCAGTGCAGTACAAGCCCGGCTCTATTAGGTGAGCGGCTTCGGCATAGCTGGTCCACCGCCAGCGCCTTCAATACCTGGGTGGACACATCTGCGCACCGGAAAAGTTCGTGATCTTTATACAAATAATCTCAATCATATTTTGCTTGTTGCATCTGATCGAATCTCTGCATATGACTGGGTAATGCCGACAGAGATACCTGGTAAAGGCGCAGTACTTACTCAACTATCACTATTTTGGTTTGATTTACTCGAAGACATAATTTCAAATCATGTTGTATCAACTGATGTACCAGATGAAGTTGAGGATAGAGCAATCATCGTTCAATCATTAGAAATGTTTGATATCGAATGCGTTGCTCGCGGATATCTAACAGGTAGTGGCTGGAGTGAGTACCAAGAAAATTCGGCAGTGTGCGGAAATGCACTTCCAGCAGGGTTACTAGATGGCTCGCAATTGCCGACTAGCATTTTTACCCCTGCAACAAAGGCTGAAATAGGTGATCACGATATAAATATTGATTTTGATTCAGCGGTAAAAATTGTTGGAGCAGATGATGCGCAATCTCTAAAGAATCTAACGATAAAGCTCTACGAAACTGCTGCTGAATTTGCACAATCTCGCGGAATTATCCTTGCTGATACAAAATTCGAATTCGGCCGAAATAGCGAAGGTGAAGTCCTTTTAGGAGATGAGGCTCTCACTCCTGATTCATCACGCTTCTGGGACCAATCCACATGGAAACCAGGTGGCGCGCAGCCTTCCTATGACAAACAATTCTTACGTGATTATCTAGTAGCTAGCGGATGGGATAGAAATAGCCCACCGCCAGAATTACCAGATGAAATCGTAGAGAAGACCGCACTTCGTTACGAAGAAGCATTTTTTCGAATTACCGGCAGTAAGTTCTAAGAAAAGGGAGCGCACAATGGCAAAAATCGTGGTGGATGTAATGCTCAAGCCAGAAATTCTCGACCCACAAGGAAATGCAGTTGCATCAGCGCTTCCACGTCTTGGATTTACTTTCGCAACATCAGTGCGCCAAGGAAAACGTTTTGAAATTGAAGTAGCGGGGGAGCCAACACCTACACAGCTTGCAGAGGTAGAAAAAGCTGCAGAAGTTCTACTTTCTAATCCTGTCATCGAAAACTATGTTGTGAGAGTAGAAAAGTAATGAGAGTTGGAGTTGTAACTTTTCCTGGCACACTCGATGATCGAGATGCCGCACGCGCAGTGCGTGCAGGCGGTTCAGAGGCCGTTGAACTCTGGCATGGAGATGCTGATCTAAAGAATGTAGATGCGGTTATTTTGCCTGGTGGATTTTCTTACGGAGATTACTTGCGTTGTGGAGCAATCTCTCGCTTCGCACCTGTCATGACATTGATAATTGAGCAAGCAAATAAAGGAATGCCACTTCTTGGAATATGCAATGGTTTCCAAGTTCTTTGCGAATCACACTTATTGCCAGGCGCACTTACTCGTAATTCAGATCTTCATTTTCTCTGCAAAGATCAAGTAATCTCAATTGAAAATACAAATACACCATGGACTTCATCCTTTTCCAAAGGTCAAGAAATACTTATTCCACTCAAAAATGGTGAAGGTTCTTTCCAATGTGATGATGCGACTCTGGCATCCCTTGAAGGAGAAGATCGAATCATCGCGCGCTATGTAGGTGAAAATCCAAATGGATCACGTAATCTGATTGCAGGAATTACAAATGTTCGAGGAAATGTTGTTGGTCTAATGCCTCACCCAGAACATGCAATCGATGCATTGACGGGTCCATCTGCTGAGGGTCTCGGATTCTTTACTTCGATTCTAAATGCGATGGTGAAGTAATGTCACTCGATACCGTCGCACAAGCAATCGCACATCCAGATACGGCACAACCATTCAAAGAATTAGGTTTGAAACCTGATGAGTACGTACGCATCAAAGAAATTTTAGGACGCCGCCCAACCTCATCAGAATTAGCAATGTATTCGGTGATGTGGTCAGAGCACTGCTCATACAAATCGTCGAAAGTTCATCTCAAGCAATTTGGTGAGAAAGCACCGAAGTCTGACGCTCTATTAGTTGGTATTGGTGAAAATGCTGGTGTTGTCGATGTTGGTCAAGGATATGCAGTCACATTCAAAATCGAATCTCACAACCACCCATCTTTTGTTGAGCCATATCAAGGCGCGGCAACAGGAGTTGGTGGAATCGTGCGAGATATTTTAACAATGGGTGCTCGCCCAATTGCAGTAATGGATCCGTTGCGATTTGGTCCTGCAGAAGCAGCGGACACACGCCGTGTATTGCCAGGAATCATTGCTGGTGTCGGTGGTTATGGAAATTGTTTAGGACTGCCAAATATTGGCGGTGAGGTTGTATTTGATGAAACATATATTGGAAATCCATTAGTAAACGCACTCTGCGTTGGAGTTATGCGCCATAGCGATATCAAATTAGCAAAGGCTGCAGGTGCTGGAAATTTAGTTGTTCTCTATGGTGCTAAAACTGGTGGGGATGGAATTGGCGGAGTATCCGTTCTTGCATCAGAGACATTTGGCGATGGTGGTTCTACTAAGCGTCCAAGTGTTCAAGTAGGAGATCCATTTGTCGAGAAAGTCCTTATTGAATGTTCACTTGAAATTTTCGCAGAGGATTTAGTTGTTGGTATTCAAGACTTAGGTGGCGCAGGACTTTCATGTGCAACATCAGAGCTTGCATCAGGTGGTAGCGGTGGAATGAAAGTACAGCTCGACAAAGTTCCCCTTCGTGACCCTTCTCTTTCCCCTGAAGAAATCTTGATGTCAGAGTCACAAGAGCGCATGTGCGCAATTGTTGAACCATCAAAAATTGCTCGCTTCTTAGAAATTTGTAAGAAGTGGGATGTAACGGTCACAGTTATTGGTGAAGTAACGGATGGAAAACATTTAGAAATAACCTGGAATGGTGAACTCATTGTTGATGTTCCGCCTCGCACGGTGGCTCATGACGGTCCCGTGTATAACCGCCCACTTGCTCAACCTGAATATATAGACCGCGTAAACGCAGAAAAGATTTCAGTTCCAATGCCACAGAGTTCTACTGAAATAAAAGCAGCGCTATTGAAATTAGCAAGTGCTCCAAACATGGCAGATAAATCTTGGGTCACTGCACAATACGATAAATATGTACAAGGAAATACAATTCAAGCCCAACCTGATGATTCAGGAATGGTTCGAATTGATGAAAAAACCCATCTCGGCGTAGCTATCGCAACGGATGCGAATGCAAACTGGTCATATCTCAACCCTTATCAAGGTGCGAAGTTGGCACTTGCAGAAGCTGCTCGTAATATTGCAACAGCAGGTGCACGTCCGCTAGCAGTAACTAATTGTTTGAACTTCGGTTCACCAGAAGACCCAGGTGTTATGTGGCAATTTGCTGAATCAGTACGTGGTTTAGCTGATGGTTGTTTAGAAATGGGATTACCTGTTACGGGTGGAAATGTTTCTTTCTATAACCAAACAGGCGATGTTGCAATTTTGCCAACGCCAGTTATTGGAGTGTTAGGTGTTATCGATGATGTTCGTACACGCACTCCGATGTCATTTGATAAAGCGGGATTAGATCTCTACTTATTAGGAACTACGGGTGCTGAACTAGCTGGAAGCGAATGGGCATTCTTGCATGGTCAACGCGGTGGAAATTCTCCAACAGCAGATCTTCAAAATGAAATGAACTTGATTGAAGTTTTGCTTGCAGGGCGTAGTGAAAAAATATTTACTGCTGCTCATGATCTGAGTCAAGGTGGTTTAGCAATGACTATCACTGAAATGGTTTTGCGCCACATGGTAGGTGCAACAATTTCGCTCAATGATGTAGCTAATGATTTGCTGAGTGAAACGCCAGGAAGAGTTGTCATTGCAATAGATTCTTCAAAGTCGAGTGCACTCTTAGAACTGTGTGCCAAGTACAAGACGCCAGTTTCTAAACTTGGAACAACTGGTGGGGATACATTAGTTATTAATGAGACAGTCATATCGCTTCAAGAATTGAAAACTGCGCATACTTCTACTTTCCCTAGATTGTTTGGATAAGAGATGCGCGATACAGCCATTCTTGAAGAAGTGAAAGCAACACTTTCACAACTAACAACCATCGCTCCAGGTCGCGCTATTGAAGTGCGCATTCCACCGTATGCAGCAGTGCAGTGTGGGGAAGGCCCAACACATACACGTGGAACTCCACCAAATGTTGTTGAAATGGATGCACAAACCTGGTTAGCACTTGCTAAAGGTGAAACGACATGGGAGAGCGCAATGAAAAGTGGTGCGATAAGTGCGTCGGGTGTTCGCGCAGATCTTTCAGAATATTTACCACTTAGGATTACGTCATGACGCGGCGCCCGGATGGAATGCTCAATCACAATCTTTTTGACGAAGACAAAGGGCCACAAGATGCGTGCGGCATCTTTGGCGTCTGGGCACCTGGTGAAGAAGTAGCCAAACTTTCTTTCTATGGTTTGTACGCACTGCAACATCGAGGCCAGGAATCTGCAGGAATTGCAACAAGTGATGGTGATCGAATTCTTGTTTATAAAGATATGGGTCTTGTCTCTCAAGTATTTACTGAAAGTGATTTAGCAGTTCTCAAAGGAAATCTAGCAATCGGCCATTGTCGTTACAGCACGACTGGATCGAGTACATGGGTCAATGCACAACCAACATTGCGTCCGACAAAGTATGGAACGTTGGCACTTGCGCATAATGGAAACCTTACAAACACCGGAAGCCTTGCAGAACTAGTGCAAAAACTTGAAGCGACTCCGACAAAGAGTGAGCGAGTTGCAACAACTGATACTGAAATTATGACAGCGCTAATCGCACTTCAAAATGAAAAGAATGTTGAAGCTAGCGCACTTGCTGTATTACCTCTCTTAGAGGGTGCGTTTTCTATTGTATTTATGGATGAAAACACATTGTATGCAGCGCGCGATCGCCACGGTGTTCGCCCACTTGTTATTGGAAAACTAGAACGTGGATGGGTCGTTGCATCAGAGAGTGCAGCACTAGATATTGTCGGCGCTTCATTTGTTCGCGAAGTTGAACCAGGAGAATTTCTTGCTATCAATGAAGATGGAATCCGCTCTCACCGTTGGTCAGAACCTGAACCAAAAGGTTGCCTATTTGAATATGTGTATTTGGCCCGTCCAGATACAACAATTGCCGGCCGTGGAATTCATGCAACCCGAGTACAAATTGGCGCGCAGCTTGCGCGAGAAGCACCAGTAGATGCTGATCTTGTTATTCCAGTTCCTGAATCAGGTACCCCAGCTGCAATTGGATATGCAAAAGAATCTGGTATTCCATACGGGCTAGGTCTTGTAAAGAATTCTTATGTTGGCAGAACTTTTATTCAACCATCACAAACAATTCGTCAATTAGGAATTCGCCTCAAACTAAATCCACTGCGCGAAATAATTGAAGGCAAGAGAATTATTGTTGTTGATGATTCAATTGTCCGTGGAAACACTCAGCGCGCAATAGTCCGAATGCTAAGAGAAGCAGGCGCTCGAGAAATTCACGTGCGCATCTCTTCGCCACCAGTGAAATGGCCATGCTTCTATGGAATTGATTTTGCTACTCGCGCCGAACTCATTGCTAGCGGCTTAGATACAGAAGAGATCCGCCGCTCAATTGGCGCTGATTCTCTTGCTTATGTTTCCCTCGAAGGACTTGTTGGGGCAACAGAGATTGCATCAGATCGCCTTTGCAGCGCATGTTTTACCGGTGAATACCCAATCAAAATCCCAGAAGATATGTCAGAAGGAAAATTGCGCCTTGAAGTAACGGAAGTTCACGGTCACTAATGTCAACATATAAAGATTCAGGCGTTGATATTGATGCAGGAGATCGCGCAGTTCAACTAATGAAAGCATCTATCGCAAAAGCTTCACGTCCTGAAGTTATGGGCGGTATTGGTGGTTTTGCAGGATTATTTGATGCAAGTGCACTCAAAAAATTCAATAAGCCACTACTTGCAACATCAACTGACGGAGTAGGAACAAAGACAGAAATTGCTCGAGCCCTTGGTAAGTACGACACCATCGGTGAAGATCTTGTCGCGATGGTGGTTGATGATCTTGTGATTTGCGGTGCAGAACCTCTCTTTATGACAGATTACATTGCGGTAGGCAAAGTTATTCCAGAGCGAATTGCAGAAATTGTTGCGGGCATTGCACGAGGATGCGAGAAAGCAAACACTGCTCTTATCGGTGGTGAAACTGCAGAACACCCAGGACTTCTAGATGATGATGAGTTTGATATTGCGGGAGCTGCAACCGGCGCAGTAGATGCAGATAAGTTGCTCAGTGCGGATCAAGTACGCCCAGGTGATGTAATTATTGCAATGCCATCGAGCGGGTTCCATGCAAATGGATTTTCACTTGTGCGCCACATTATTAAAACTAAAAATTTGAGTTTAGAGGCGCATGTCTCTGAATACGGGAAATCTTCTGGAGAAGTCTTTCTTACTCCGACTGAAATTTACACACTCGACTGTCTAGCGCTTATTAAAGTATTAGAGAAAAACTTGCGCACTTTCTCCCACATCACTGGTGGTGGCATCGCTGAAAACACTGCGCGAGTAATTCCACAAGGACTAAGCGCTAGATACGATCGCTCAACATGGTCACTTCCAGTTGAAATGGAATACATGGCGGCGTTGGGTGAGGTGCCACAAAGCGATATGGAGCGAACATGGAATTGTGGAATCGGAATGGTCGCAATTGTTGATCCTTCCGTCGCTGATTTAGCAATGAAAAGCTTGTCTGCTCGCGGAATGAAGGCATGGATTGCAGGAGATATTCAAAGTTCCCAAAATTCAGGCGCTCACTCGGCATACTTAGAGGGTTCATATAAGAAGTAAGGAATCGCATCACATGGCTAAACAATCTAAAGGTCGCAGAGCAGTAGTCGCTCAAAAAAACGATAACCGCCGAATTTGGCTCATTGTTCTGCCTGCCCTTGCCTTCTTTATCAAAATGATTGTCATGACCAACACAGTGCAAGGTGGATGGCTTGGCGCAGATGGCGAAAATTACTTGAGCGCTGTCGATGGTCTCAAAGCCGATGGCTTCTTCTCTGAAGTCAGGAATCTTCATTACTGGCCCGCTGGATATTCAATATTTATTTGGTTGCTTGTAAAGATTGCTGCTGGTAATTTCCTTTATCTGCTTTCGATTACCCAAGGTCTGCTTTTTGCATACGCAACATATTTCTTAACAAAGCAACTGCTTTCAACTCGAATCGCACTTTTAGCTGTAGCTGTATCTTTCTTTGTAAGTTTCAACCCAACTCTCTCACTCAGTTCAAATGTTGTTGGATACGAGACACCTGCTGCTTCCCTCTTACTTATTTCTGTTGCACTTCTGATAAGAGATAAGTTAGAAAACCCTCTAGGATTTTCTAGGAAACTAACTGGACTTTCAGCACTAGCAATTGGACTTTCATGTTTCTTCCAGCCTAGAAATATTCTCTTTGGTATTGCAATATTTTTTATCTATTTTCTAACATTGACTGGAAAGAAATCAAAAATTCAGTTTGCTGCAATTACTTTAGTTGTACTTATGCTCTTCCCTGCGGTCTTGATGGGACGAAATATCGGTGCAATCAATAGCGCAACAATTTCGACAAACCTGGGCACAACAATGTTTATTGGAATTGGTGATGGCGCAACTGGTGGATATAACGGAAAATATAATGGCGTACCTTGCCCCGCATCTGAAAAAGGCACAGAGGCCCAAGTTGATAGCGCTAAAGTAAAATGTGCTCTTGTTTGGTATGTAAAGAACCCAGGAAAAACATTAGTTTTAGCAGCAAAGAAAACAGCATTCTTCTGGTCGCCATGGTTTGGGCCAGTAGCTAATGGAACAATGGCAAGAAATCCTTGGCTAAAAATGGATCCCGTGAAGACAGGCATCAAGACCCAGGAGAATTACGATTTTGTATTCGGCGGATTTGGAAAAACGGTTTCATGGTTATGGGTTATCGGCCAGCTCGTCCTCCTATTCTCGGGCCTAATGTGGCTCTGGAAGATGGGCGGAAATGAAAAACTCCTCGCAAAGCTCGCAGGAGCACCTGTGATTCTGGGTTGGTTAATCTCTACGGGAACGATCGGTGACCACCGATTCCGCCTCCCACAGATGGGTTTGAGCCTGTTTCTCCAGGTCGCAGGCTTCTATGGGCTTCGCAAACGCCTATCGGTGGCCGGGATCGCCCCCACTTTGGAAGCCAGTACCAAGGCGCGATAACCTTCGCGTCTGTAGATACACGTACACAGTAAGGAGGTCGCACATGGGTCGCGGCCGAGCAAAAGCAAAACAAACTAAAGTTGCACGAGATCTCAAGTACAACTCGCAAGAGATGGACCTTGATCGTCTTGCAAAAGAACTCCATGGTGAAACTCCAACTCAGCAAAATCAGGATGATGAAGATCCTTATGCTGAAGGCAATTACATTCCACGCGCTTAGTGCGTGTGACTAAATAATTTCGAATTCACTGTGAGACCAACTCCCTACGTAGCTTCACTTCGTATTTACGAGCCACTTTCTTCCTTTGATCCTGCAGAGCAATTGCGTTGGAAAAATTTATCAGCAACGGAAAACACTGCTCGCGCTGAAGAAGAATTAGCGCTTCGAAGAATAATTTTTCCTGAACCACCCAGTGGTCGCCCTGATGGTGCACATGTTATTGATCTGGATGGCATTCGCTATGTATCACCATGGGCAACAGCAACACGTTGTTGGGCAGCACTAGAAACTTTCAAAGATAGATTACCTACAAGTGTTTTTCCATTATTTGTTTCCCCTGCGATGGAAGAAGTCATTACAACAGGTATCGATTTGCTTGACGACAAAGTTCCATATATTCTCAATGAGACTTGGGTGATTCCACCTCGTTGGTTCTCGCTCTTTTTGCCTGAAGATCGTCTACGCGGCAATAATCAAGATGGTGCCTTTACGGTTCTATGTACAAAAATTTCTGATGCACGCGCGCGATGCGAAGTTGCACATAACACCGTAGTCGGTGCATTTGGAGAAGGTCCAGTAGAACAAGAGATTGAAAACTTGCTTGATTGGCTCGATATGTTCCATCCGAAATCTTTAGTAGAACTCGATTACGGCGGCTTAGCGCAATATCTTGAAACTGCATTGATCCAAGCTGGTGAAAATGGATTAGAAGCGGACACATCAGTTGAAGATGTCCTGCATTCACTTGCAGGCCTTGCAGCTGGAGATGGTTCCCTTGCCGGCCAAGGCTACGAGCGCTTGATTACGCGTTGGCGCCGTGTGCAAGCCTTCGAACAAGCGATGTAGAAAGATTGCAGAATAGAAAGTTAGGCGCGATACTTGCCAACTAATTAGGGCAATACGGACATTAGTTATCAATTGGGCGAGGTGAGAGATGGATCAGTTTCCTGATGCAGAAGTCCTCTTGACCCCCAAAGAGGTCGCAAAGTTTTTCCATGTGAACACTAAAACAGTAACTCGCTGGGCGATCAGTGGCGAACTAACTCCAATTCGTACACTCGGCGGCCACCGCAGATATCGCCAATCTGAAGTATTAGAAAAACTCAGAAACTATAAGAAATGGCAGCGCAAAGAAGAGTGAACTATTCAATTACACAATTCTTACTCTTAGGTTTGCTCACACTTGTTTTTGTAGGGGCAATTACGCCAGTCATGCGAAAGTTTGCAATAAGTATTGACGCTGTTGATGCCCCAAATCTTTCGCGCAAATTGCAGAAGGCTCCTGTTCCATATTTAGGTGGAGTTGCAATTGCACTAGGAATTATCTGTGCATCCTACGGTGCGCTTCTTTATGCGGACTTTTCAATGGAGACTCTCAAGCTTGCTTCATTTGTTTTGATCCCGGCAACTGCCATTGCAATTATGGGATTAGTCGATGATCTCAAAGGCTTGCAACCATGGCCACGACTTGTTGCTCAAACGGTAACTGGAGTAGTAGTTGCATCAATTCTTATTTCAACCGACACCATGGGTGTTGCATTTAGTAATGGTTATCTCAACGCATTCATCTCCGTTCTTTGGATTGTTGGAGTGTGTAATTCCATCAACTTCTTCGATAACACAGATGGTGGCGCTGCCGGAACAGTTGCTGTCATTACATTCTTTATGTTCTTTATCGCCTATGACCGCCAGCAAGTTCTTGTGAGCGCGCTTGCAATTGTGACATCTGGTGCAACTATCGGTTTTCTTTATTGGAACCGTTCGCCAGCAAAGATTTATATGGGCGATGCAGGCGCACTCTTTTTAGGAATTATTATTTCGGTGCTAACGATTCGTCTAAATCCAGGAATCACTCCTTCCTATAAATCTTTTGCGATCCCACTCATTCTTATGGCCATTCCAATCTTGGATACAACCGTTGCAGTTACATCGCGTATTTATAGAGGTATTTCCCCATTCCAAGGCGGTACAGATCATTTGTCACACCGATTAGTTCGAATAGGTCTGACCCGTAAATATGCAGCAATCTCGCTATGGAGTTTTGCAGCCTTTTTTGGATCATGCGCATTAGCGCTCTATACATGGCCTGATTCAATTGGAACACCGCTAATAATTTTTGTTGCAGCCCTGTGGTTGGGCTTACTTACATTTTTCCTACGAATTCCTTCAGAAGATAGGTAGTACAATTACCCCATGGCTGATGATAAAAAACCCGCAGATGATGCTCGTGCAAAGTTTCTTGAAGCACTAGAGAAGAAAAAGAGCAAGAACGCACCTGCTCCAGGTTCTGGACGTAGTGCAGGTTCTAAAGTCAGTGGCGGCCAAGCAACAGGTGGAGCCCCAGGGCGCTTCCAGCGCAAATCTGGTTCGTCCGGTTCTGCAGCTGGCTAATATTTTTAATTTACGTTCGATGTCTTCGCTTAGAAAGAAATTTCTAGTTTTTACAGTAATTTCCCTATTTTTTACAACAACTTCAACCGCTATTGCGGAGGAAATTTCAAAGGAATCAAAATCGGTAATTCCTGTTCCTCAAAAAAATGAATATCGAATTACCTTCAACCAGACGGCTGATGGCTGGCTGGGTGATCGTTACAGCTTTCAAGTTAGGGAAAGTAAGCCCAATGACGTGACTCACATTTTGCCGTATCATCTCTCCCTACTCCCTGCTTGCACTAGCGCAAAAGATATTACATGTATAGAAAGTGTTGAAAGCAAGAGAGTAGATGAAAAAAAGTGGAATCTGGGCTCTCTATCTAAAAACCAATTAGATCCAAAACGTATAAAATATGGTACGTACCCATCCTTTGTTGAATATGGGACCTGGAAGGCAGATGAAAGCAGCGGGCTTGCAGCAGGAGGAGTTGCTTCCTCGTGGGATTTCCCTCAAATACCTCATGCAAACGGAAGTAGCTACTTAGCTGCAGTAAGTTTTGTCTCCCCGCTCTTATCCCCCTTCGGTGGTCTTGACCCCTATTACAATTTTTCTATAAATATTCAACCATGGAATTGGGCCTGCATAGAAAAGAACTCATGCAATTATGCCGGAATGGCATACGGCGAATCGGGGCAAAGTTTTCCGCCGGATACAGAATTCAGAATTACAATAAGGTTAAACTTTTTGAAAAATAGAATAGGTACCTGGGCTGTTGGACGATTGGAGCAGCCTTCGATTAGCACTACAGGCAGTAGATTAATTGTTTCCGGAAAACCAGTTGTTTATCCACTGGCGTATACGATTTTGAAATCTATAGATGATTGTGTAACAAAAGCAGATAAAGTGTTCAAAACCTATTTTCCACTTGCCACTTCTGTGTGCAATATTGGCAATGGGTTTGATACAAATTCTAATGATGCTGTTGCTTTACCGCTATTTGATGCGCTCAATGAAGAAGTTGTTCAAAACGGTCAGATGGCAAGATGGACATTTTCATCTACAAAGATTTCAAGCACGAGTAGTCCTTGTTTTGGAACTGGTTCTTACAGTTTGGTTTCTAGCAACGCAATGCTTTACTCTACCGAGCCACCAAAATGGGATAAGTCAGAAGAGGCACTTAGTTACAGGATTGCTTCTACGCATACTGACACAAAAGGCAATCTAAATACAGGGAATTACAGCTTAGCAATTCCAAAGAAAGTTGCAGACTGCCTTTGGAAATTTGATGTACAAAGTGGACGGGCAATTATAAGCATCATTAATCCTGACGGGGCTCAAAATATTGCTGTCAGTGCAATGCGAATTACAAAGGACTGGGTTTATTTTGATGCCAGTGGATTCACTTTCTCAGCACCAGAGATTAAAGTTAGTATCGTAAAATCGAAACCAACTCCATCCTTGAAGGCAATAATTTGCATCAAGGGAAAGGTTGCTAGAACAGTAAAAGGAACGAACCCTGTTTGTCCCATCGGCTACAAGATCAAGAAATAAAGTGGCTCGGGACAGGATCGAACTGTCGACCTCACGATTTTCAGTCGCGCGCTCGTACCAACTGAGCTACCGAGCCAATATTTAATTGTGAAAGAAGAGAGTGTGTGGACACTCTCTTCTAGCGACCCGGACGGGACTTGAACCCGCGACCTCCGCCGTGACAGGGCGGCGCGCTAACCAACTGCGCTACCGGGCCTTGAAAAACTTCTGTCACATAAGTGGCTCTTATGTCACCTTCAAAGCCTTTATTTCTTGCGTGCCCCCAACGGGATTCGAACCCGTGTTCCCGCCGTGAAAGGGCGATGTCCTAGGCCCCTAGACGATGGGGACGTTTGAGGCTCACGAATCGTACCTTGCGCGCACTGTGCAACCAAACTCGATTATTTATACGAGAGGAATTAGGCGCTAAAGGTGAGCAATCTCAATCAAATAGCTCTTTTTGAAGGGTTAGAGAAGTGCCCACTGAACGCTGATGCCAACAGTGACATCTTGTTGTCCTAGATCAACTTCAGTTGCGCCCGTATCTGCCGATTTTGCCATTGCAAGCATCGGAACATAATTTGATGGAGAAGAATTTTC
>JAPLBJ010000037.1 GCA_026392845.1 Actinomycetota bacterium | reverse complement strand
CCAACCAACTCCCGCGCCGGACTGAATTACTTTTGGATATGGAGCACTGCGTCCACGAACATGTGAGACTAAATCGCAAGTAGCAATAAATGCCCAAGGTTGATTCATTTTATGGAACTAGCGCAATGACACGCGCTGGAGATCCTGACCCTCCCACAAGTGGGAGAACGCCAACAACAATCCATGCACCAGTTGCCGGAAGTTGCTTGAGATTTTGTAAATTCTCTAAATGCCATAAACCTTTAGGGTGCGAAACTTGTGAATGAACAGGAAAGTCAGCTTTGTTTCCTGGGTCAATTCCAAGTGTGTCGATACCAAGTCCTGTTGCTGCGCGCTCATTAACTAAATATTGAGCTGCTTCAACTCCGTAACCTGGGAAATGTAGATCGCCCTCAGGCCCTGCGTACTTCAATTTATTTGTATTGAAATCTTCCCACCCTGTGCGCAACAAAATTGCAGCTCCAGTAGGAACAACACCATGTACTTTTTCCCAGTCCTTGACGTGTTGCAATGTAAGGACTGCATCAGCATCTGAACCAATTGCACTTGAAATATCTATAACAACTGCGGGGCGGACCAAAGTATCAGCCGGAATTTTATCCACTGTCGCTTTGCCCTCAATGAAATGACATGGTGCATCAAAATGCGTTCCAGTATGTTCAAAAAACGAAACACGTCGGGCGAAATATCCATCGTGGGCAACAGTTACAAGCGTCTCCATCTCTGGTGACGGTGCTCCTGGCCACATGATGATATCCATGCCTAGTGGAATCGTTAGATCAACTACCTTTGCATTCTGCAACATAAGTTATTTCATCCCCCGCAGTTGTTATTGATATTAATGAATTAGCGTGCTGCCGATAGTTTTTCGTCAGCTAGCAATTTTTCGCCAAGCTTCTTTGTCATTGCTGGGCGAGCATATACAGCAACGAGTCCAACTAATAGCCAGATTGCGGCAACGATTGGATACATTCGTGATGGACCACTCGCTGGGAATGGGATCACGTTGCGGTACAAGGTATAGATCAAAACGACGATGCCTACAATAGGAATAATGATTTCCCATGTAGCGGCACGCTTCACTCCTGAAAGGAATAGGAATTTGATTGCACCAATTGTCGCAAGAACATAAACAGCAACCAAGATTAGTGTTCCAATAACACCGCTACCTAAGAAGATATCAAATGGCTTTGCATTGCCAATGAGTGCCCAGAGGATCACGATGATTGCAATTGCAGCCGTAATCAAACGAGTTGCATTTGTTGGAGTTCCATTCTTAGAGGAGATTGCTGATAACGATGAGCTTCCACCATCGCGACCCATGGCATAGGCCATGCGTGAGCTACCTACTACGCAAGCTAGGCAGCAACCGAATGCACTCACTGCAGCACCCAAGGTAATAATTGTTCCGATCCAAGAGCCGATATATGAGGTTCCTAGATCGCCCATGAGTGAACCTGAGCTAATAAATGCTTTTACGCCTTCTTCGCTTGTTCCAAATCCCATAACTTCAACTGCAGTTACGAAGACGAAGTAGAGACCGCCGAAGATTGCAGTTCCAAGCATTGCACGTGGAATATCTTTACGTGGGTTGCTTGCTTCTTCACCCAAAGTTGCAGCTGCTTCAAAGCCTGCAAATGAAAGGAATCCAAAAACAACGCCAAGGAAGACTGTTGATCCACCAGTGCCTGAAGGAATAGAGAAGACAGACATATCGACGCCGAGTCCACCTGGTGCTGATCCACCGATTAGTTTTCCAAGAACTACGAATGCTGTGATAAGAATGAGAATAACGGTAATTGCTTCTACTGTGAGAAGGAGTCGTGTTCCGTTACGTGCTGGCACCGTTGCGAAGAAATACGCAAGGGCCAATGCGATGGCTCCAATAAGAAAGCCTGCTGTATCTGGTTGATTTTTCCAGAGGCCAATTTGATCGAGGAATTTAGCTCCAAATATTCCTGTAGCCATCGATGTAACGCAGCCGTAGAAAATATATGTACCGATCAATCCCCAACCAGCAACTACGCCAGAGCGAGGACCCGTTGTTGCTCCAACAAAGCCATACACGCTACCTGCGTGGTGGAAGTTTTGTGTGAGACGAACAAAGCCGTATGCAACGAGTAATACGCCAATTGTTGCAAGTGCAAATGCAACAGGAACTGCGCGGCCTACTGTTGTAGCTGTGCCTTGTGGGTTGATATTTGCTGCCATGGATGGGGCCATGAGTGCAACTGAAATTCCAATTGTTTCCCAGATATTGAGGTTCTTTACTAAACCTTTTGCTCCTGAATCAGTCATTAATTTCTAGCCTTTCCTTATTATCGTGACGAGCCCGAATTGCTGACTCCATAAGTATTCCAGCCAGCCCCAGCAAAATGAAGGACACCTATAGGAATTAATGAAGATATTTTCGCGGTTTTAGTGCTACTAGAAGGTAGAAAAAGAGGCCAGACGAGCCCACTCATCTCCCTCTTTAGTGGCGCGAGCAGACTCGGCGCGACGTGTTGCAAGAATGCAGCGCAACATCAAATCTCCTAGCCCGCTAGTAATTACCGAATCTTTTTCTAGGGCATCAAGTGCCTCTAGTTGTGATGCTGGCAATGGGCGAATGTTGCAATCTTTTTGCTCTTGCGAAGTCAGCAGCGTTGGATCGCGATGCGCAGCTTTAGGTGGTGTTGATTTTTTAGCAATGCCATCGAGTCCTGCAAGAATTACTGCAGCGAGGGCAAGGTATGGATTACTTGTTCCATCGGAAGTCTTGAGTTCTAAATTGATTGACTCCGCTTCGCGTCCAGCAAATGGACTAGCCACGCGGACTGCACATTCGCGATTGTCATATCCCCACGAAATTGTTGAACCTGCCCAGGAATGTGGCTTCAAACGTTGATAAGAAACAAATGAAGGACAGGTAAGTGCAATAACAGCAGGCATGTGATCTAGAAGTCCTGCAACAAAGTTTTTACCAAGTTCTGAAATCTCTGTCTGGATTGCAGGATTATGGAGCAAATTTGTTTTGCCATCGAGAGACCACAAAGAGAAATGCAGATGTGCCCCTGATCCGATCCCATCAACAAATGGTTTTGGAGCAAATGACGCAGTGAGGCCGTGTTGGACTTCTGCAGTTCCACGAATTGTGTCACGGAATTTTAAATGTTGATCAGCCGCTGCAAGTGCATCGGTATAGCGCAGAACTATTTCTTGTTGTCCTGGACCATATTCATTGATTGCTTGCTCAACAATGAAACCTTGGTCTGTGAGGTTATCAACCATGTCATCTACAACTGCGCTCGCGCGATCCATTCCAGAGCTGGAATACACAGGACCGTTAGCCCATGGCTTTAATCCCTCACCTTGATCTTCTGCTAAATAAAATTCACTTTCAAATGCTGCAAATATTTGTATTCCTGCCTCGCGCGCCTTTTCAATTGCGCGCTTCAATACAGAACGAGTACAGCCTCCCCATTCGCTACCATCTTGTTCGTGAAGATCACTAAGCATGCTTGCTGTTCTATTGAGCCAGGGTAATTGCGAATACGTTGCTGAATCAGGAATTATTCGAACCTCTCCCACTGGTTCCATTCCATCTACTTGAATCAATTCTTCAAAGAGGTTTACAGCATTTTGTGCGCGAGTAAGGCCCACACCTTCGGTTAGTTTGGATTCAAATTGGGATGAGTGAACAGTCTTGCCTCGGATTACTCCAGCAGGATCGCAGTAGAGGAACCGAACTAACCGTAGATCGCTATCGGCTACATCCTTGAGAACTTCTTTGTTATTCATTTCTTACTCACCTTTGTCTCGTATATGAATATAAATCTATACCTAATAGCATTACCTAATGGCCATGTTTTCAGATGTAGTAAAGAATTTCTCGGACTCGGACTTTCCGCAACCCCGACCTCTAGATCCTGCCTCCGTCCCATCGCTTCGCTGGGGAATTGTTGGCGCTGGCGATATCGCTGATGTCTTTATCAATACTCTCAAGAAGCACACAAAGCAGCATGTAGTTGGAATTGCCTCAAAGACTGCTGGTAAAGCAGCGGCCCTCGCTGCAAAACATGGCGTTGATAAGACATATGACTCTTATGAGCAACTTTGTGCGCAAAAAGATATTGATGTTATTTACATAGCTACTTTGCCTAATACTCACCTTGCAGATTCCCTGATTGCAATCAATGCGGGTAAGCATCTACTCATTGAAAAGCCTTCAACAATTAGTAGGGCTGATTCAAAGACACTCTACGATGCTGCAAAGAAAGCAAATGTTTTTGCCATGGAGGCGATGTGGTCTCGATATTTGCCACAGGCAGACATGATGCGTCAAATGTTAGATCGTGGTCTTCTTGGAAGAATCGAATTAATTCAAGCCGATTTTGGACAAGATGCACGCGATGTTGCACGTTTGTGGTTACCAGGTGCCAGCATTGTTCAAGATATGGGTATTTATCCGATTGCATTTACTGAATCGATTCTTGGATTACCAAAGAAAATAACTGCAACAGGTCAATTACATAGTCCACATTCAGAGGCAATGGCATCTGCTGTATTTGAATATGAATCTGGTGCGCGCGTGGCAAGTGTCCTTATTGGAAAGTTGAAACTGGTGTTGTTGGCCATGAAGGTCTTGCTTATCAAGCGATTTACTTATCCAAATATGTCTCAGAAGGTTTGCTTGAATCTCCGTTGCATACACATGAACAAACAGTTGCAATTATTGGAATTGGCGAAGAGATTCGCAGGCAAATAGGTGTTGCGCTCTAAAGGATTTATCTCTGCCCGTCGATTCGAGCACTCTTTAATGATTCCGAGTTATCGCGCAAAGCAGTTGGAAGCGAATCGGTTGGGAAATTTTGATACGCGATTGGTCTCCTAAATCGAAGCAATGCTCGAGCGCCTACAGATGTAAAGAGTGGATTTGTTGAAGCAGGATAAGGACCACCGTGATGCATGGCCCATACAACTGCTAGTCCTGTTGGCCATTGATTCCACACGATGCGTCCCGAAATATCTTCCAATATTGGCAAGAGTTCACGAGGCAAAGTCGAATCATTGGTTTCAGCATGAATTCCGCTGGCAAGGGTTCCAGAGAAGGAGCGAGCAATATTTAGTAGTTCTTCTTTAGAAGCGCAATCTATTACAACTGCAGTGGGGCCAAAAACTTCACACATTGCACCCTCTTTATTTTTGAGGAAATCTCCTGCGCTAATTGTCATCACGGTTACTGATGCATCACTTGAATCTGCATTACTCTGCGCAACTAATTTCATTCCTTGCACAGTGAGCATTTCTTCTCTTATCGAATCGTGCAGTACTTGAGTTCGTTCATTGAGCATTTTCTGTGGTGATGCTGCTGCAACTAATTGAGCTAGTTCCTTATTTATGGCATCTGCCCCTATAGCAATAAGGAAACCTGGCTTGGTACAAAATTGCCCTGCCCCTAAAGTAATTGATCCAAGGAATCCTTCTGCAACTGCTTTTGCTCGTGAAGTGATTGCGTTCTCCGTTACGAACATAGGGTTCAGACCACCAAGTTCGCCATAAAATGGAATCGGTATCTCTCGTGCGTTGATTGCATCAAAGAGTGCACGACCACCGTGTGTAGAACCAGTGAATGCAACCGCACGCAGATCCTTGTGTTTTACCAATTCCATTCCAGCTTCAAGCCCACTTATCACTGATATCAATCCTGCAGGAGCGCCAACTGAATTAGCTGCTCGAACCATTATTTCACCGACCATTGTCGAAACAATTGGGTGCCCTGGATTAATTTTTATAACAACGGCGCATCCAGCAGCAAGAGCAGATGCTGTATCTCCACCGGCTACTCCAAATGCAAATGGAAAATTACTCGCACCAAATACTCCGACAACTCCTAGTGGCATCGATATAGAACGAAGTTCTGGACGTGGTGGAGTCAGCGTTGCATTCTCTTTATCTATGACGATATCTAAGTAGGTTGGGTCAAGCACTGCTTGGGCCATTAATCTAAATTGACCTGATGTTCGACCTACTTCACCATCTAGGCGCGCCTGAGGTAAATTCGTTTCACTCATGGCAACTGGGACTAGCTCTTCTTTTGCTGCATCTAATTGATCAGCAATGGCAGTCAACAGTCCAACAATTTGTTGTGGTGACCAATTTCGATAAAGATTCCACGCAGCAAGTGCATCTTTTACAGCAGTATCAGTTGCAGAGGTCATTTATTTACTCCCTACTGAAACCACATGATTACTCAATGTTCCCAATGATTGAATCGATATATCTACGACATCACCGACGTGAAGAGTGAATGAACTATCTGGAACAACGCCAGTACCAGTAAGGACAATTGCTCCCTCGGGCATTGGCAGAGTCTTGAAAAGCCATTCGACTAATTCAGGAAAATTGCGTTTCATTTGACCACTTGAAGATTCTCCTGAGAAAACTTCTGATCCATCTCTTGTAATGCTTACTTTGATTGGGAAAACCGCTTCGGCAATCTCCCAAGCAGGAACGATGTATGGACCAAGCGCGCAAGATTTTTCATAACATTTTGCTTGCGGAAGATAGAGCGCATTTTCGCCCTCAATGGAGCGTGAACTCATATCGTTTCCGATGACGTATCCAAATATCTCACCGTGGGCGTTGACGACTAATCCAACTTCTCCTTCAGGAACATCCCATCCTGAATCTGCGCGAATGCCTACTGCTTCTTTATTTCCAACTGCACGCCAACCGGAACTCTTGAAAAATATTTCAGGCCGTGGTGCGTCATAGACGCGGCTATAAAGATCAGGAAGGTCTGACTCTTCCATACGGCCTACCTTGCTTCGCAGATAAGTTACCCCACATGCCCATACCTCTTGTTTATCCTCAATCGGTGCCAAGTGTTCTTTATGCGCCGTTGGCGAAACTACTGTGCTTACTGTAGAAATATGTTTACGCGCATCCTCGATATTCATTTGCAATAGTTGTGCAAGCGAGATATCTAAAGATACGTTCTCTTCTCCCCTATTTATAATCCAACCATCTGATTTGCTCTTATATATGTGTGCGGGAGATTTCATTGCATAATCCTAATACCCCGGATAGATAAGTAAAGATAAAAGTGCCAATAAAACGGTTAGAAATACTTGCCAAAGAGTTTCTTGAAACTCTTTCGAATCCGCTTACTCAAATTCAAGGTCTGATCAATAGGTGAGATAGCCATTACCTTTTGCCGGGAAGGTTCATCCGGCGTTGATACATCTTTGAGTGCTGGAGAATTTTGATCGAGTGAGTCTGCAATACGGTCGATATTGGCAACCATTGAAAGGCCTCGAACAATTTGTTCTTGGTCAGCATCTTTAGCATCTTCTATCAAGGATTCGGCAAGGGCGGCTCCTGCTTCGCGAGCATCCTCTGTTGCACTCTGATTTGAATCATCGGCGCTGAAATTATCTTCTTCAAACTTAGATGAGATTGCAAAGCTGGCAGCAGATAACGCAACTGCTATTTGCTTCTTTGTTGAATCTGCAATTCCACCACTGACCGCTGAGTCAAAGAGTGTGCGAGCAATTGTTCGAACTTGCACGACTGTGTGTTCAAGTGCGATTCCGCGGATATAGACATCTTCTGCTTCATCTTTTTCAGCAGTTGGAAACCACCGTGCATGTCCGCGAGCTTCAACAGATTGAGAGCGAAGCGCTGGAATATCTTCAATCAGTAAGCGGGCTTTTGCTAGCCAATTACCTGCCTCTTTTTGTGTGTAACCGGCAGCAACTCCTTCAGACATCTCAGCTAAAAGATTGGCTGCTTTATGACTCACATTTGTTATTAGATCTATTGCTCGACCAACAGGCGTTTTTGGATGCGAGAAATATGAAAAGACAATTGCTATTGCAGCCCCGATTAGTGTGGAGCCAAGGCGATGTAGAGCAGTCGTGCCAGATAGGCCTGGACCAATAACAATGAGGGCAGTTACTGGAACGTTGACTGAGGCGACTTCACCAAGGTGTAGCGCTCGGGCGACGACAGAACACATAACAACGGTGATACCGACTGCAATAAATCCCATATTGAAAACAGATACGGCAAAGAGAGCAACAGATGCGCCAATTACAGTTCCAACAATTTGGCCAAAACCTTCACGAATAGATTTATGTAATGAAACCCGAATACTCAAGGAGCAAACAATGGCTGCAACTACACCGCCATCTGTAATAAGTAAATCTCCCACTTGCCAAGAAACTGCACCCGCTATACCAGCGACTGCAATTTGGCGCACCCATACTCTGCGATCGGCGAATAGGTGAAATACTTTTGAAAAGATTTTTGGCCTCATTGTGACCATAGTTTAGTTCAATTACTCTCCATTGGCCCGAGTTGTCGTAGGGCGCTGATATTGTGACCAAATGAAATCAAGCTCCAAGCCATGGACACCTGATGGTCCAAGCACCGTTGTATTTGGAGACAACTTCGGAGTTCTCAAATCTATGCCTGATGCTTGCATCGATCTTATTTATATAGATCCCCCATTCAACACAGGCAAAGTACAAAAGCGCCAAGCAATCAAAACTGTTCGAAGCGCCGAAGGTGGACGTGTTGGTTTCAAGGGTCAGAACTATGCAACCGTAAAAGGAATTGTTACTTCATATAACGATGATTTTGTAGATTACTGGGCATTTCTAGAACCTCGATTAGAAGAGGCTTGGCGAATCCTAAAACCCAATGGCACTCTCTATTTGCATTTAGATTTTCGCGAAGTTCACTATGCAAAAGTTTTACTCGATGCCCTCTTCGGTCGCGAATGTTTCCTCAACGAAATTATTTGGGCTTATGACTACGGCGCACGTGCAAAGAAGAAGTGGCCTGCAAAACATGACAACATCTTGGTCTATGTAAAAGATCCAGAGAATTACACCTTCAATAATGAGGCTGTTGATCGCGAACCATATATGGCACCTGGCCTAGTAACTCCTGAGAAGGCAGAAAAAGGAAAGTTACCTACCGATGTTTGGTGGCACACCATTGTTTCGCCAACAGGTAAAGAAAAGACAGGCTATGCAACACAAAAGCCTGAAGGTATTTTGCGCCGAGTAATTCACGCAAGTAGCAATGAAGGCGATTGGGTTATGGATTTCTTTGCAGGAAGTGGAACTACTGCAGCAGTTGCCCACAAGTTAGGTCGAAAGTTTCTTACTATCGATCAAAACCCCGAGGCAATTGAAGTAATCCAGAAGAGAATTGGCGATGGAGATCTCAACGGCAGCGTTGAGTATGTCTCCTTTAAACCTTAGACCAAAGCGCGAACTGCAGTCTTATGGTCGCTTGAAAGCTTTTTGCAATCTGCCAATACATCTTTCATCTTCTGCTTGAGTAATGGTTTTCCATCACTTTTCACAACTGCAGCAGCCCATGCCGTAGATAAATCAGCGCTTGAAACTTTAAATGGTCCCAAGTTTCGCAGTGAGAGAGTCGCACTTTCGAATGGATTTTCAGTATGTTGTCCGCGCTCTTTAGGGGCAATCAGTGCAACAACATCACATGCAGGAACTACATACCAAGCATCATTTTCGGCATCGTATGCAACAAGGGTGATGTATTTGACGGCACGAACTTGATTGAGAGTGTCTCCGCTGACTTTTTTTACCTCAGCATAAATTCCATTTTTTACCGCATCGCCAAGTACAGCTTCTGCTGGTTTTAGCGATGATGTCAGAGATCGAAAAAGATCTTCAGCTTTATTGCCAGTCTTTGAAATCCCAGTTCTTGGAATAATTGCCACATATATCTCCCTAATGTGAGAGTCAGTATTCAACATGGCAACTAATTTTGTCTAGACACCCACGCACATATGCATGGCTACCAGAAGTGACCTATTTTCTCGCGTAACGTATCGGGTATGAGTGTTATTGCAAGCATGGTTGTTGGCTCTGATGGATCAACGAGTAAAGATTCAAAATCTGCAGGTGTGAGCTCCCCCGCAGATCGACGATCGTTTCTAGCGCGTCGGCGCAGTGTTGATTGCATAATTATTGGTGGAAATACAGCGCGCAATGAGCCATATAACCGAACTCCTGTAGCTCTAGTCGTCTTGTCACATTCTTTAGTAAATCCGGTAGTTGGTAATCATTTAGCCACTATGTGGAACACATCTCCAGCAGAGGCAGTTGATCGAGCCACACGTAAATTTGGTTCCAATATTCTTATTGAAGGTGGATATTCGATGATCTCTGAATTATTGGATGCAGATTTATTGGATGGCTTAGAACTTAGCGTTACGCCAGAGAGTGGCGGAGAAGGAATTATTGATTGGAAGGCTTTGATTGCGCGTTTTGACTCTTATGAAACAACAGAGGATGACGGGACTCTTTTCTATCACGCAATCAAAAAGCGGAAATGATCGCAACTCCTGCAACAGCAAGTGCAACACCAACGTATTGAACTTTGTGTAAGCGCTCGTGTAGCAATTTATAGGCGAGTACAACGGTTGCAACGGGATAGAGGGAGCCAAGCACCATTGCAAGGGAGACTAAGCCTTTAGTACAAGCAACACCAAGAAGTAAGTTTGCTAGAAAATCAGCAACGCCGACCAGAATAAATCGTGGATAGAGTGATGGAGAAATAGCGCCTATGCCTCTAAATTTCCAGAACAATGAAAGCGTCATCACTGCAGTTGCTGCTCGCATCGTTGTCATCGTCATTAGCGAACTAGTCTCAGAGCCGATAGACATAAAGATAAGAGTGATGCCAAAACCAAACATTGCACCGATTGCGAGAATGAGTGGCTTGATTGGTAGACCGTTTCCAAGTTCTGGTCCACTTGCGCAAAAAGCGCCAGTCAGTGCTAATACAACGCCAACTGTTGTAATAAGAGATAAACGATCACCGTTATAGATTGCATAACTCAGTGGAATAATTGCACCGAGTGCACTAATTGGTGAGACAACTCCCATTCGCCCCGTTGATAAACCTGCATATAAACAGAGCAGACCTAAATAACCAGTGATACCCGCGCACACTCCAGGGATGAAATAACTTGCTGTTGATATTGATGGTGCTATCCATCCACCAGAGATAATGATGATTATGATTCCTGTAAATAAACCGATGATTTGGCTAATACCTAGAACTACAAGTGCAGGATATTTTTTACTAAGGCGTCCTGCTTCAAAATCGGCGCTACCCCATAAAAGACTTGAGATGAGTGCGAGCAAAGTAGCCATTGAGCAAGGTTACAGCCCAGCCTCCCACATATAGCGCACTGCATTCTTTACATTTAGAGAGTGGATATCAACGAATTCAATCGAATGATTGATTTAGTGCGTACATTTACTCCACGATCTGAAATTATTTTGGAAGAAGTTCCTGCCCCTCAAAAACTTGCAACATATTCCTTCGCATTCTCTGCCGATGTCAGCAATGGCTTATTAGGCGATGCCGAAGACGGAGTTGCATCAGGGCGCTTTGTTTTATTACATGAACCTGGTGGACAAGATACATGGGATGGCGAATATCGCTGCGTTACTTTTGTGCGAGCAGATGTTGATTCCATTATGCAAGAAGATCCGATGTTGCCAGAAAATGGCTGGAACTGGTTTCTAGAAGCGCTAGATTCCGCAGGTTGTGAACTCACTGCGCCAAGTGGAACCGTGACACGTGTTGCTAGCTCTTCATTTGGAAAACTATCTCCACGAAGTGATGAGGCAGAAATTGAAATTCGCGCATCGTGGACACCAATAATTTCTTCTGCTAATGAAATCATGAAACATATAACTGGCTGGTGCAATTTGATCTCTGAAATCGCAGCGCTTCCTCCCATTCCTGAGGGTGTTTCTGCAATTACATCTGCTAAACGTCGATAAGTATGAGCGAAGAAGAAGTTACCTCTGTCCCCCTGCTCACTCCCAGCGCCGGAACTCCCAATGTCATTGATAACGAGAGTGCATTTGAAAAAGCATTAGGAGAATTAGCTAAGGGAAGCGGACCCTTCGCTGTAGATGCAGAACGAGCATCTGGTTTTCGATATAGCGCTCGTGCTTATTTGATTCAGATCAAGCGCACAGGTGGCGGCCTGCACCTCATTGATCCGATTCCATTTGGACCAGGACATAAACTCTTCGCGCAACTCAATGATTTATTGAATACAGATGAAGTGATATTGCATGCTAGTACGCAAGATTTACCGTGTTTGCGCGAACTCGGAATCCATCCTGTTAGATTATTTGATACAGAATTAGGTGGTCGCATTGCAGGCTTACCTCGAGTTGGCCTTGGCCCGCTTTTAGAATCACAGATGGGCGTATCACTGGCTAAAGAACATAGCGCTGCAGATTGGTCTGTTCGCCCACTACCCGTTGCTTGGTTGACCTATGCAGCCCTCGATGTTGAATTACTTGTTGAACTGAGAGACAAGATGTATGAGCTTCTCAAAGTTTCTAAGAAGTTAGAGTGGGCGCTGCAAGAGTTTGATTCAATATTAGCCGCTCCCCCGTCACCGCCTCGCGTTGATCCGTGGCGTCGCACATCTGGAATGCACAAAATAAGGCGACGCGATCATTTAGCAACCATCAAGGAATTGTGGATTACACGAGATTCGATTGCGCAAAGGGAAGATATCGCTGCTGGAAAATTGCTCAATGATTATGCCATCGTTGAACTTGCAATGTCGATGCCAAAGAATAAAAAAGAGTTCGAAAAAGCACTACGTCCTCTAGGTTTGCGAGCGCGATGGTTAGAAAATATCGATACCTGGCTCACAGTAATTCTGGATTCAGCCAATATCCCTGAAGATCAATGGCCACCACTTCGTTCACACTCTGATAATTCAATGCCACCTGTAAAACTTTGGCGAGATCGCTTCCCTGATAAATACGCACCACTGACACATGCACGCGCTGCCATTGAATTGCGAGCGCACGAACTCTCTATTCCACTGGAGAATGTGATTACTCCCGATTACATCCGCCGCCTCTGTTGGGAACCGCCCATCGGTGCTACTGAAACTCTGAGCGAGGGTGCAGTTCGCGAAAAGCTTGCCGCACTCGGTGCTCGCCAGTGGCAGATCGATATCGTCGCCCCCCTTATTGCTCCAGCCCTACTGGAAAAGGAGGCTCTGCCAGAGCCAAAGGCCGAAGAAGAGGCTGTGAGTGAGGAATCTCCCGCGTAAATCCTGATTTACGCAACACATAAGTTGCGTTAATCCCTGCCCTGCCTTAGGTTTATCAAATGCTCAGTACATTCATCATCGCCCTTCGCGAAGGGTTAGAGGCCGCTCTTATTGTCGGCATCTTGGCTGCCTACATCATCAAAACCAATAACCGCAGCCTTCTAAGGCCGCTGTGGCTCGGAGTTGGTGCGGCATTAGTTCTTAGTTTGAGTCTTGGTGCGATCCTTACATTTACCGCTGCTGAATTATCAGATCGCGGAAATGAAATGTTTGCAGGAACCACATCATTTATCGCTGTGGGCCTTGTTACCTGGATGGTTTTTTGGATGAAGCGCACAGCGCGAGTTCTCAAGAGTGAACTTCATGGCAAAGTAGATACCGCATTGGCTACAGGGCCTCTAACGCTAGCGGGCGTGGCTTTTTTTGCTGTCCTTCGTGAAGGTCTTGAAACATCACTCTTTGTATATGCAAACTTTCGAACAGTTGACGGAAAAACGTCGGCAACTATTGGGCTCGTATTAGGTTTTGCAATCGCAATCGCACTCGGTTGGGCAATTTTTAAGAGTGCAATAAAGTTAAACCTCAGTAAATTCTTCAAGTACACAGGAGTTGCTTTGATTATTGTTGCAGCGGGCGTTCTTTCCTACGGTGTCCATGAGTTCCAAGAGCTCGGATGGCTACCTGGCCCTGATGCATTTGTATGGGATGTGACTTCATGGATGCCCAAGGAGTCATTGGTCGCTGGCGTTCTCAGTGGCACCGTGGGCTTTGATACGACCACCTCATGGCTGCAATTGGCCATCTGGGCGATCTATTTAGTTGCAGTCTTGGTGCCATACCTTCGCCCCGCACGCACTAAGGCGCTAGTTTCCTAAATACCTACTGCTGAGTAACATTACCTGTATCGCGCAAGGCGATCTTAGGTAAGGAAAACCATGTCACGCAGCGTTGTTTTAGTAGATGCAGTTCGAACTCCATTTGGAAAAGCAGGCAGCATGTATGCAGGTACTCGCGCAGATGATTTGATGGTGCGCGCTATTCGCGGACTCCTTGAGCGAAATCCAAAGTTAGATCCTAAATCAATCGATGATGTTGCAATCGCTGCTGCAACACAAAGTGGTGACCAAGGAATGAATATCGGTCGAAGCGTTGCACTCCTTGCAGGACTTCCAAACACTGTTCCTGGTTATTCAATTGATCGCTGGTGCGCCGGAGCGATGACTGCTGTAACAACTATTAGCGGTGCTATTGCATTAGGTGCATACGACATTGCAATTGCAGGTGGCGTTGAACATATGGGAAATCATCCAATGGGTGAAGGAATGGATCCAAACCCACGTTATTTGGCAGAGAAAATTGTTGATCAAGATGCCCTTGCTATGGGTGCAACGGCTGAACGTTTGCATGATCGCTTTCCGCAACTGACAAAAGAGCGCGCAGATCGTTATGCAATGAATTCACAACTCAAAACTGCAAAGGCTTACGCAGATGGAAAGATTCAACGTGATTTGATTGCAACTGCTGCACGAAGCGCCGAACTTGGTTGGGGCGTTGCAACAGCAGATGAGTCACCACGTCCAACGACAACAATGGAGGGCCTTGCTGGTCTGAAGACTCCCTTTCGCCCAGCTGGTCGCGTTACACCTGGAAATTCATCAGGGCTAAACGATGGTGCAACTGCAGCAATTTTGGCAGATGAAGATAAGGCAAAAGAGTTAGGCCTTAGTATCAAAGCGCGCCTTGTTACATTTGCTTTCGCTGGCGTTGAACCAGAAGTAATGGGTTATGGACCTGTTCCATCAACTATCAAAGCACTTGCAAAAGCAGGACTAACTATTGCTGACATTGGTGCATTTGAAATCAATGAAGCATTTGCGGTGCAAGTAATTGCATTCCTTGATCATTTTGGAATCGCAGACGATGATGCGCGAGTAAATCCATATGGTGGCGCAATCGCTGTTGGCCACCCACTTGCATCCTCTGGTGTGCGCTTGATGCTCAACTTGGCTCGAACCTTTGAAGAACGCCCTGAAGTGCGTTATGGCATTACAACAATGTGTATTGGTCTTGGAATGGGTGGCACTGTTATTTGGGAAAACCCACACTTTGTTGGAGGTTCAAATAAATGACTACTAACACAATCGAAATGCCAGAAGGTGCACCAGAGGAAGTAATTACGAATGCACTCGTGCGCGATATTGATCTAGGAGCATTTGGCCATAAAGGTAATTTGGCACTTATTACTTTAGATAACGGGCTAGATCACACACGTCCAAACACTTTTGGTCCGCAATCACTCATGGCACTCGATGCAGCCATTACTGAAGCGCTATCGCGCAAACCCGCTGCCATTGCAATTACAGGCAAGCCATTTATCTTTGCAGCAGGGGCTGATCTTTCAGCACTTTCATTTATAACAAAGCGCGAACAATCACTGGCAATAGGAAAATTGGGCCACGATGTATTTCGTCGCCTCAATGAATGTGGCACACCAACATTTGCATTTATCAACGGATTAGCACTCGGTGGTGGCCTCGAAGTTGGTTTACATTGCAACTATCGCACTCTTGCAACGACTGCATTTACTGGCCTGCCAGAAGTATTTCTAGGTCTTGTTCCTGGATGGGGCGGTGCAACAATTTTGCCTAAGCTCATCGGACCAGAACGCGCAGTCCAAGTAATAATGCTCAACGCGCTCAATAACAACACCATGATGAAATCAAAAGATGCACTCGCACTCGGCGTTGTCGATGCTGTCTATGAACCATCAGATTTCTTAGAACGCTCAATTTCATTTGCAGCATCTGTACTCAATGGTTCGAAGAAGATTGAGCGCACTGATTACACAAACGATGGCGGCTGGGACAAAGCGATCGCAACTGGTCGCGCAGCTGCATTGAAGAAATATGGTGGAGCTGAAATAGCATCGCCTACTCGCGCACTCGAACTTATTGCTGCGGCGCAAAAATCCACATTAGGACAAGGCTTTGATGCAGAGGATCAGGCACTCGCTGATCTCACAATGAGTGATTCACTTCGTGCATCTCTCTACGCATTCAACTTGATTCAAAAGAAGCGTAAGAAAGTTGAAGGTGCACCAAAGCCAGCGCTTGCTCGCAAAGTAACTCGCGTTGGCGTAGTTGGCGCGGGTCTGATGGCATCTCAATTAGCGCTATTGCTTCTTCGCAATCTCAAGTGTCCAGTTGTCATGACAGATATAGATCAAGAGCGCGCCGATAAAGGTGTTGCCTGGGTCAAGGCCGAGATTGCAAAACTAGTTGAGAAAAAGCGTATGCATCCAGAAGCTGCTGCGCGATTATTGGGACTTATTAGTGGCTCAGCTGATCAGAGTGTCTTTACAGGGTGTGACTTTGTTATTGAGGCAATTTTTGAGGAACTCTCACTCAAGCAAGATCTCTTCAAGAAGTTAGAGGCTATCGTCTCCCCCGAATGCGTTATCGCAACTAATACTTCTTCCCTCTCCGTCGAAGCGATGAGTCAAGGAATGAAAAATCCAGAGCGCGTCATTGGTTTCCACTTCTTCAATCCAGTAGCAGTAATGCCGTTACTCGAAGTTGCACGCACGAGTGCAACTGATGATGTAACAACTGCAACTGCTGTAGCAATTGGTAAAGAACTCAAGAAGACAATGGTCATTACAAAGGATGCACCAGGTTTTGTCGTCAATCGCTTGCTCACACGTTTTATGGGCGAAATTACTGATGCAATGGATGAAGGCACAGCCCCTGATGTTGCAGATGGTGCGATGCGAAGTATTGGTTTCCCAATGTCACCATTTGAATTACTTGGTCTCGTTGGCCCAGGTGTTGCACTACACGTATCAGAAACTCTCAATAAAAATTTAGGACCTCGTTATCGAATCTCACCTTCAATGCAACGTATGGTCAAAGAAGGCGTTCGCACTTTCTACATCAAAAATGATGATGGAACATATGCACCAAATCCTGCGGCACTTGCACTCGTTGAAAAAGGGGACAAGGCGTCAACTGCAGAAGAAGTTCGCCTGCGGGCACTGACTGCTATTGCGCAGGAAGCACGCATGATGCTCGATGAAGGAGTTGTTTCAACACCTGCAGAGATTGATTTATGTATGTTGATGGGCGCTGGTTGGCCAATGCACTTAGGTGGAATCTTGCCGTACTTAGATCGCGAAGGAATTAGCGATTCTGTTTGTGGTCAACGTTTTCATGCTCCTGGAGTTGCATCCCTTCTCTAAGGGAGCTACTCCATTCTACAACGCTGCGAGTAATGTTTTGAGCGGTAATTCCTAAATCGTTCAAAACTTCTGCGCGCTTTGAATGTTCAATAAATTCAAGTGGCACACCAATGGAATGAATTGGAACTAATAATCCTGCATCTCTAAACATTTCAGATATTGTGCTTGCAATTCCACCGTGGCGTATTCCATCTTCTAGGACAACAACGCTCTTGTATCGCTGAGCCATAGTAATTAGGGATACCGGTAGCGGCTTTACCCACCGTGGATCAATAACAGTTACGCCAACTCCTTCGCGATATGCCTGTGAAGCAGCTTCAACTGCAACGTGAGCGAGTGCTCCCACGCTGACTAATAAAACATCTGCACTCTCTCCACGATACAAAACATCAATTCCATCGCGACGCTCGAATGCTGGAATATCCTCAATTACGGCGCCTTTAGGAAAGCGAATTAGTGATGGAGCATCACTAATTGCAACTGCTTCGTTGAGAGTTTCTTTCAAGCGCGCACCATCACGAGGAGCTGCGACATGAAGTGTTGGAATAATCCCAGTAAGTGCTAAGTCCCACATTCCATTGTGCGATGGTCCATCATCACCAGTTATTCCTGAGCGATCCAGGACAAAGGTAACTCCTGCTTTATGCAGTGCAACATCTAAGAGAACTTGATCGAATGCACGATTCAAAAATGTTGAATAAAGAGCGACAACTGGGTGTAGGCCAGCAAATGCCATTCCTGCAGCACTTGTTACTGCATGCTGTTCTGCAATTCCAACCGCTGCAGTAATTGCAACGATATCTTCGCGCTTGTGGCCAATTTGAACCAATTCATCTGAGAATACTCGAGTCCAGCTAGTACCACTTTTTGCAATTGGCTCCCCTGTTTCAGGATCAACAATGCCTACAGCATGGAACTTCTCTGCCTCATCTTCAACTGCAGGTTGGTAGCCACGTCCCTTTTCGGTGATGGCGTGGACCAATATTGGTTCACCAAATTCTTTTGCTTTAGTGAGGGCTCGCTCCATGGCAGCAATATCGTGACCATCGATTGGGCCCATATATTTCAAACCAAGATCTTCAAACATTCCTTGTGGGGCGACAATGTCTTTGATTCCCTTTTTCATTCCATGCAGAGTGTCATAAATAGGTGTTCCAACAACTGGAGTTTTGCTTAGAACCTCTTTGCCCCAATCAAGGAAGCGCTCATATCCTTGTGTGACGCGAAGTGTTGAAAGATATGTGGCTACTCCACCAATAGTTGGTGAATACGAGCGTTCATTATCGTTGACGATAATTACTAAGTTACGGCTCTCTTGTGAAGCAATATTGTTGAGCGCCTCCCATGACATTCCACCAGTGAGTGCGCCATCTCCAACAACGACTACAACGTGTCGGTCATCTTGTTTCGTTAGTGAGAAACCTCTAGAAATTCCATCGCCCCATGAGAGCGCTGTCGATGCGTGTGAGTTTTCAATAACATCGTGTTCGCTTTCCGAACGGTTTGGATAACCCGCAATTCCACCACGTTGGCGCAGCATGTCGAATCGATCCGCTCGACCAGTCAGAATCTTATGAACATAGCTCTGGTGTCCTGTATCAAAGAGAACAACATCTTTAGGGGATTCAAAGACTCGATGAATCGCAATAGTGAGTTCAACTACGCCTAAGTTTGGGCCAAGGTGACCGCCAGTCTTTGAAACTTTCTCAACCAAGAAAGTTCGAATCTCTGCGGCAAGTGCGTCGAGTTGATCATGGGTCAGCGCATCCAAATCACGCGGTGACTTTATCGACTCGATCATGAGCACAATTCTAGTTTGTTGCCCTCAATATTGCACTAATTAGCGAGTAGTGAGCGCAATACATACTGCATGATTCCGCCGTGGCGATAGTAATCTGCCTCACCCGGTGTATCGATGCGTACTTTCGCACTAAATTTCTTATCCCCCGCGCTAACACTTACTGTCTTAGGAGTGCTACCACTATTGAGCTCGACAATTCCTGAAATCGTAAATGTTTCTTCACCTGTTAGTCCAAGTGATTGCGCATTCTGGCCATCAAGAAATTGCAAAGGCAGGACGCCCATGCCAATCAAGTTAGAGCGGTGAATACGTTCGAAGCTCTCCGCAATTACTGCGCGAACACCAAGGAGTGCCGTTCCCTTTGCTGCCCAGTCACGCGATGATCCAGATCCATATTCTTTACCAGCCAAAATGACTAGTGGCACACCAGCATTGATATATTCAACTGATGCATCGTAAATAGTTGATTGCACTCCACCTTGTAAGAAATTGCGAGTAAAGCCGCCTTCGACGCCATCTAGCAACATATTCTTCAAGCGAATATTTGCAAAAGTGCCACGAATCATGATTTCGTGATTACCGCGACGTGAACCATATGAGTTGAAGTCTTTACGATCTACGCCGTGCTCCGCTAAATACTTTCCCGCTGGTGAATCCACTTTGATATTGCCGGCAGGTGAGATGTGATCTGTTGTTACAGAATCACCCAAAATTGCCATTACGCGCGCTCCAGCAATATCAGTTACTGGTATTGGCTGCTTTGGCATTCCGTCGAAATATGGTGGGCGTCGAACATAAGTTGACTTGGTATCCCACTCAAAAGTTTTACCTGTTGGAGTCGCAAGCGATTTCCAACGATGATCGCCGTCGAAGACGCTTGCATAATCCTTTGTGAACATCTCTGATGAGATGGAGGCATCGATGACACTTTGAATCTCTTCTGGTGATGGCCAAATATCTTTGAGATAAACAGGCTTACCATCTTTGTCATTACCTAAGGAGTCTTTTTCGAAATCATGATCCATTGTTCCTGCAATTGCATATGCAACGACAAGTGGAGGCGAGGCCAAATAGTTCATCTTCACATCTGGGCTAATGCGACCCTCAAAGTTACGATTTCCAGATAGGACCGCAGTTACTGCCAGATCGTTTTCGTTGACTGCCTGACTAATTTCGATAGGTAGTGGACCTGAGTTGCCGATACATGTAACACAGCCGTAGCCAACAAGGTGAAAACCTAGTTCCTGCATATACGGAGTTAGCCCTGCGCGATCGTAATAATCAGTAACAACTTTTGAACCAGGAGCAAGTGTTGTCTTTACCCACGGTTTTGATTTCAAGCCCTTCTCGACCGCCTTCTTCGCCAGAAGTGCTGCGCCAATCATTACTGATGGATTAGAAGTATTTGTACATGAAGTGATAGATGCAATAACGACATCGCCATTTTTGATTGTTGTTGCTTCATTGCGTACCTTGATTGCAACAGCAGACTTCTCAGTTTTATCAGAGAAATACGTTGGCAAAATGCTTTCAAATGAAGACTTTGAATTAGTAAGTGAAATGCGATCTTGCGGACGCTTTGGACCCGCAATAGATGGAACCACTGTTGCGAGATCGAGTTCAATATTTTCAGAAAAACGAGGTGTTAGTGATGGGTTATGCCATAGACCCTGCTTCTTTGCATATTGCTCAACGAGTGCAATTGCATCTTCGCTGCGACCAGTAAGACGTAAGTAGCGCAGCGTCTCTTCATCGATAGGAAATATCGCGCAGGTTGATCCATATTCAGGACTCATATTTCCGATAGTTGCCCGATTGGCCATAGGAACAGTAACAACTCCTGGACCATAAAATTCAACAAACTTTCCAACGACACCATGCTTGCGAAGCATCTGAGTAATTGTCAGAGCTAAATCTGTCGCAGTCGTTCCCAGTGGAAGTGTGCCGCTGAGTTTGAAACCAACGACACGTGGAATCAACATTGATACAGGTTGGCCAAGAAGCGCTGCTTCTGCCTCAATGCCGCCGACTCCCCAACCGAGAACTCCAAGGCCATTGACCATTGTTGTGTGTGAGTCAGTACCAACGACTGTGTCTGGATATGCGCGAAGAACTCCGCCAACCGTACGAGTCATGATGACGCGTGCAAGAAATTCAATATTTACTTGGTGAACAATTCCTGTTCCAGGTGGCACAACTTTGAACTCATCAAATGCACTCTGGCCCCAACGCAGGAAGCGATAACGCTCTTGATTACGCTCGTATTCAATATCTGTGTTCTCTTCAAATGAATTCTTTGTACCAAAAACATCGGCGATAACACTGTGATCAATTACAAGCTCAGCTGGTGCAAGTGGATTTACCTTGGAAGCATCCCCGCCTAATTCAACGATTGCCTCACGCATAGTTGCAAGATCGACGATGCAAGGCACGCCTGTGAAATCTTGCATTACAACTCGGGCTGGAGTGAACTGAATTTCAGTATCCGGTTCAACTGATGGATTCCAGTTAGCAAGGGCCTTGATGTGTTCGGCTGTGATATTTGCGCCATCTTCTGTGCGCAACAAATTCTCGAGTAATACTTTCAAACTAAATGGAAGATTCTTTGCACCTTCAATTGCTGAGATATCAAAGATTTCAAAACTCTTACCCGCTACATCTAAATTCTTCTTCGCGTTGAAAGAGTTTTTACTCATCTGGGTCTCCACTTTCTAAAAGTATCTTGACGTCAAGATACCTTATTGTGTTCATAAAGCGCAACTGTTTCGATGTGATGTGTCATAGGAAAGAGATCAAATGCGCGCATTTTTTTGAGCGAATAGCCCACATCCTGCAAATATGTCGTATCTCGAGCAAGTGCTGCTGGATCACATGCAACATAAACAATTGCGCGAGGTGAAATGCGAGCAAGTTCACTAATAACTTCTTTACCGGCGCCTTCGCGAGGAGGGTCCAGAATTACTACATCTCCCCCATCGATACGAGTAATTGCTCGCTCCACGGATGCTGTAACGATATTTACATTTGAATGTGGCGCAAAATTTCTCTTTGCATCAGCAGTTGCGTTTTTACTTCCTTCAACTAAATCAATTCGACCAGTTGGACCAACTGCGTCAATAAGTGCGCTGGTAAAGAGACCCACGCCGCCGTAGAGGTCTAATACATGCTCGCCACTTTGCACATTTGCGTATTCGGAGACAATTTCTGTAAGAACTTTGGGAGCATTGATATGACTTTGCCAGAAGGAATCATTGCTTACTTCTAAGATGCTATCTCCAACTTTTTCATGCATCAACTCAGTGCTATCACCCGTTACATAACTCTCACCTGTTGAAGTGGTTGCTAAATCAATTTTCGCACCTGATTGCCATTGTTTTTTAGATAGAGCAGAAAATTCAATTCCCGGAGCGGTAATTAGGCAATTATCAATCGCAATTACGTTATGGCTTCGCGCAGAGATGAAACCAATTTTTCCACTTTTTGTAACCGATGCAGTTGCACGAGTGCGCCAGCCCAAAGCTGGTCCCACTTCTTCTACTTCAACATCTACTTCCATTTTCGCAATACGTGCAAATTGCTCACGAATAACATCACTCTTGAGTTTTCTTTGAGCGCTAATTTCTATGTGCTGGAAGTCGCAACCACCGCACCCTAACCGATGCGCATACGAACATGGAGGGCTCACACGATCGGCAGATGGCTTTTCTACGCTCACAACATCGCCTCTATTGAAACTTGATCCCACACTTGAAATTTCGATGGTGCACTCTTCACCCGGTATTGCATGGCGTACAAAAATAACGGCGCCTTCGTGACGGGCAATGAAGTGGCCGCCGTGGGCTACTTTTTCAATTGTTACGGCAACACGTTGGCCAACAACCATTTTTTTCGGGGTTACCTTCTCAGATGCCATAGATGTAAGCCTATGGGTGTAAGTTACATCTTGTGCACGTTGTCATTATGGGTTGCGGTCGAGTCGGCTCCTCTTTAGCCATCGAACTTGAGGCAGCAGGACATAGCGTTGCAATAATTGATCAAGCCCGTGATGCATTCCGTCGTCTTGGTCCAGATTTCAAGGGTCTAACTATTACAGGTGTTGGTTTTGATAGTGACACTCTTCTAGAAGCTGGCATCGAACGAGCAGATGCATTTGCAGCAGTAAGCAATGGCGATAATTCAAATATTCTGGCAGCTCGTGTAGCGCGCGAAACATATGGTGTTCAAAACACTGTTGCACGAATTTATGATCCAGGTCGAGCAGAAATTTATCAGCGTCTTGGCATCCCAACAGTTGCAACCGTTATTTGGGCAACCGATCAAATTATGCGCCGCCTTGTCCCTGAAGGTTCACGTTCTGAATGGCGCGATGCAACAGGCACAGTGCAATTAGCCGAAATGCACCCACACAAGAGTTGGTATGGAAAAGCTGCGCTACTCATTGATCAAATCACACCCGCTCGCGTTGCATTTATTACGCGCCTAGGTGAGGCGTTGATTCCAAAAGAGCACACAGTTTTGCAAGAAGGAGATCTTCTGCACGTCATGGTTCTAGATTCAGATATGGCAACGACAGAGAAAGCACTTTCGCATCCACCGGATGAGGCCCCATGAGAATCGCTATTGCAGGTGCAGGCAATGTAGGTCGCGCTATTGCTCGCGAACTTTTAGATAATGGTCATCAAGTTCTACTTATCGACCGCGATCCAAAGGCTCTCAAATTAGAGAGCGTTCCTGATGCTGAATGGCTCATGGCTGATGCTTGCGAAATCACAGCCTTAGATAATGCAAAATTAGATACTTGCCAGGTCCTCGTTGCAGCAACTGGTGATGACAAGGTAAATCTTGTTACTTCCCTGCTTGCTAAAACTGAATATGGCGTGCCACGCGTTGTCGCTCGTATCAATCACCCAAAGAATGAATGGCTCTTTGATTCATCATGGGGCGTTGATGTTGCAGTATCGACTCCACGAATAATCTCTGCCCTCGTTGAAGAGGCTGTCAGTGTTGGCGATGTTGTTCGACTCTTCTCATTCAAAAAGGGTCAAGCAAACTTAGTTGAACTCACTCTTCCTGATACTTCTTCTTGTATAGGAAAAACTGTTGAAGAGATTGAATTACCTGATGATGCAGCCTTGGCCGCAATTGTGCGAGATGGCCGCGTCATTACTGCAAAGGCCCACGATGTATTTACTGCTGGAGATGAACTCCTATTTGTAGCATCCGCTGCTGCTGAAGATAAAATCAAAGCCTGTTTTATCAATAACTAATCAACTTTTATAGTAGGAACTTTCTTCAAAATCATCCATGTACCCCATGCTGTTGCAATAAATAATGGATATCCCATAGCAAGATTGACGGTACCGAGTAAGTTCACATTGCCGCTTTTGTAAATTGGATATTGCACAGCGATACGCCCAAAGAACATCGCGACCCAAAGCCAGCCCGCACGCATATATGCACGCTTGCGCTGCGGATTCTTTCGCCACAAGAAATTCTCTCCCAAAAGCGGGCCGAGAATAACTCCTATGATTGGCCATCCCGCCAAGTTAGCAATCAAATATGCACTTCCGTATGCCAAATTGGTGAGTAACTTAGGAATGTAGAAATCCGATGCATTGCCACTTCTATTTGCAAGGTATGCACAAAAGAGAACTCCGATGAGCCCAGAGATGACATGCTGAATTGTGTCTCTCATCGCGAGTCGAATAATTGTTAGAACGATAGATGTTCCAATCGCGCCATAGAGTGCGACTTGTAGATCATCAGAAATATTAAAAATGATGAGGAATAGAACGGCTGGCAAGCCTGAATCTAGTAATCCTTTTTTGCCACCGAGCGCGTCAAGAATCTTAGCTTTATCGTCTTGGTGTTCCATTAGCCCTCACTCTTTATGCCAGTTGAACCAAAACCACCATCACCGCGTCCGGAGCCAGGAAGTTCACGGACTTCAACAAAATTAGCGCGCTCTACTTTTTGAATCACTAGTTGTGCAATTCGGTCACCGCGTTTGAAAGTTATAGAATCTTTTGGATCATGATTGATTAGGATGCATTGCAATTCACCGCGATATCCTGCATCAACGGTGCCTGGTGCATTGACCATCGTGACACCGTGTTTGATCGCAAGGCCAGAACGTGGATGCACAAAGGCTGCATAACCATCAGGTAGCGCAATTGCGATTCCAGTTGGAACAAGGCATCGCTGCCCCGGGGCAATAGTTACATCAACTCGGGTAACGATATCTGCGCCGGCGTCGCCACCTTTGGCATAACTTGGTAGAGGTACGCCTGGATCTAAACGAGTGATCAGGACTTCAACAGAATGCTTCATGGATTTATTTCAAACTCCGGATCAACGAAGGCGAGAAGTTCAGGGTGCTTGGAAATATATTCTAAATACTCTTTTGGTGCATTATCTAAGAAGTGATTCATGGGAACTATGACGAAGAGTGCGGCAGCCTTGACTGCAAGTTCTCCATCTACAGAGTTCAATCGACCTTCTGCTTCGCAATAAACTTTGCGACTTACTTGACCAGTAATTCTTGCTGAAATGTGAAGTGTTGAACCCATAGGAACAGGTCGCAAGAAATCTGTCTCAAGGCGCGCGGTAACTGCAGGAGCGCGCAATAACCACATTAATTTTCCAAGTGCTTCATCAAATGCCAATGAGAGCAATCCACCATGAGCAAGACCAGGTGCACCCTGATGATTTTCTGTCACTGTAAATTCGGCAGTGAGATCCACACCATTACCTGCATGTGCAACTAAGTGCAGACCAGTTGGATGCAACTCTCCGCAACCAAAGCAATGCCCAAAGTGAGATGGAATTTGTGAACCAATAGGTGGAGCTTTTGGATGGCGCTCGGGAATCATCGCACCTTGAGGAGCGCTCGTACTTGCAACCCGACTCATGGTGCAAGGTTACTCGATGAGTATCCGATAACGTAAGACCTATGGAATTTAGAGAAGTGATTAGCGCCCCACTATGGCTAATTGCATTCGTTTATTTCATTTTTCTCTCGATGGTGCTCTCTATATGGGCTGCATTGGGTGATACCCCGGCCTTAGTTTCATTCATCGTTCTAACAATTGCCCTCATGGTCATTTATCAAAAAACGAAGTTAGTTATCGAAATTGATAATGACGAATTACGAGTTGGCCCTGCACGGATAGAGAAAAAATATATTGGTCAGTGCGAAAATTTAGATTCACCAGCATTGAAACTTGTGCGAGGCCGCGATGCTGATCCCGCTGCATATTTAGGAATTAGATTTTGGCAGCCAACAGGTGTAAAAATGCGTGTAATGGATTCTCGGGATTCAACACCATACTGGCTAATAACAAGTAAGCGCGGCCAGGAATTGACCGCGCTACTCAACAAATAAATCTTTTATGCACATTCCTTACAAACAGCTTTAGCGCCTTCACCACGTGCTAATTGCGTAATATGGTGAACTAAGAAACAACGTGAACATGCAAATTCATCAACTTGCTTTGGAACAACGCGTACTGCTAACTCTTCACCTGATAAATCTGCACCAGGAAGTTCTAGAGTTTCAGCTGCTTCTGCTTCATCAATATCAATCTGTCCGGATTGAGCATCGACTCGTTGGGCTTTAAGTTCTTCTAACGACTCTTCATGGAGTTCTTCATCCGTTTTTCTGGGGGTGTCGTAATCTGTTGCCACTGCTCTCACCTACTCTCATATCGATTCATGGACGAAAACTTCTCCCAACGGGCGCACTATGGCCTATTTCTACTATCTCTGCTTGATACAACAGTCGGCGTGTCGCCTATATTCCACAATCAGCGCACTATTTGCGCAATTTGCTCCGCTAAGCCGCCATCTACGCGTGCATGTATAGCTGTTCCCTCAGGGAGATATTCCTCACTCAGGATTTCCCCATGCTCGTGAATTGCATGAACCAAGTCTCCGCGCTCGTACGGAATTGTTGTAGTGCTTTCAATTTTTGGACGAGGAAGAGAACTTTCAATTGCATGAATGAGTCCTTCAATTCCAAATCCTGTTCGAACAGAGAATGCGTAACTATTTTTTTCTGTACGCAAAATAGACATCACGACTTCAGGATCTGCGACATCGACTTTATTGATTGCGATAATTTCGGGAATATCTCCCCCGCCAATTTCAGTTATGACTTCACGTACAGCACGTATCTGCTCGAATGGATGTTGGGTCGAGCGTTGCAAAGAGCGCATTTTCAACAAGGACTCCTGCATTCGTGAGTTTATTGAGCAATGATGACTTACCCGCATTTGTATATCCCGCTATGGCTACAGATGGAATGTTAAAGCGACGACGCTCTTGACGCTTAGTATCACGAGAGACTTTCATCTCTGCAATTTCGCGACGAAGTTTTGCCATCTTGTCACGAATACGGCGACGATCAGTTTCAATCTTTGTTTCACCAGGGCCGCGACCACCAATACCGGCGCCACCTGCTGCGCGACCACCAACTTGGCGTGAGAGAGAATCACCCCAACCACGAAGTCGTGGAAGTAGGTATGCAATCTGTGCAAGTTCTACTTGTGCTTTACCTTCTTTACTCTTTGCATGCTGCGCAAAAATATCAAGAATAAGAGCGGTGCGATCTACAACCTTTACCTTCAATTTTTCTTCAAGTTGACGCAATTGCGAAGGAGATAATTCACCATCACAAATAACAGTGTCAGCACCAGTGGAAGCAACGACTTGTCGCAGTTCTACTACTTTTCCAGAACCGATATATGTTGCCGGATCTGGTTTATCACGGCGTTGAATAAGTCCATCGAGAACTTCTGAACCTGCCGTCTCTGCAAGTGCTTTCAACTCAGCAAGTGAATTCTCTGCCATCTGTGCAGTGCCTTCTGTCCACACACCGACGAGTACAACGCGCTCTAGTTGTAATTGGCGATATTCGGCATCAGAAATATCTTGAAGTTCAGTTGAGAAACCTTTGACGCGGCGAAGTGCATGGCGATCAGCTAAATCTGGTTGAGAAGTAACTTCATAATCTGATTCTTCTGCATCGAATTCAGCAGCAGCTCTTGCGCTCTCGCGCATGAGTTCTTCAAAATCTAAATCCTCACGATTATCTTTACTCAACTAGAAACCTCGAAATATCATGATCAGCAAGTAATACAGCGGGACCAATCAGAGTTGCATTTGAATGTCCGTCGATTTCAACTTCTAGTCGACCACCTGGAGGATATACAACCCATTTTGATGGAAGTCGCTCTTTTGAATAAAGTGATGCAGCAAGTGCAACTGCGCATGTTCCCGTTCCACATGAACGAGTCTCACCACTACCGCGTTCATAAACTCGCATCTTTACTTCATGATCTCCAGTTATTTGAACAAATTCGACATTGAAGCCTTCAGGATACGCATCCTTTGGTCGCACGACTGGAGGCTCATCCATTGCACCGACCTGTGCAATCTCTTCAACAAAAACAACGGCGTGAGGATTTCCAACGCTGATCTTGTAACCATTCCAAATATGACCATTTGTAGATGCGGTGATCTCTTCATCTTCATCAGTTACTTGCCCCATATTTACAGAAATATTACCAGTCATTGGAACTCGAAGATGTTTTACTCCATCACGAGTATTGATTGCGAATATTCCCTCATTTTCATGGCCGCGCTCCACTAAATAACGAGCCATCACGCGGATTCCATTGCCACACATTTCTGCCAGTGATCCATCGGAATTTCGATAATCCATAAACCATTTGCCATCACGTTTGATAATACGAATAAGGCCATCTGCGCCAATTCCAGTTGTGCGATTACATATTGCAGCCGTTTGCGCTGTGGTTATTGAATGCTCATCGTGTGGATCGAAGAGAAGAACAAAATCATTCTCTGTTCCATGGCCATATGTTGCAATCAGTGAGGTATTCATATCTAACGCTGAGTTTATCGGCATTGACGCGAGGCAAGCACTTCCATTACGCGCTCAAGACGTGGTTGTACTGGTGAAATCCATGTGATGCGCCCATCGCGGGAGAACCATGTCTCTTGGCGCCGTGCATATTGACGTGTTGCACGTTTTGTATCTTCTTTAGCTTCTGCCTCTGTCATAGTGCCATTGAGTAGGGACACTATCTGTGAATATCCCAGCGCTAATTGTGCCGTACGCCCATTGAGCATTCCATTTTCAATACATTTTTTTACTTCATCGATAAATCCCAATTGCCACATCTTTTCAACGCGAGCATCAATTCGTTCGATGAGGTGATCGCGTTCCATCACTAATCCAAATTGCATGGCCTTTGGATAGCGCGAACTTTCTTCCCTTGGTAGGTTGGCAGTGAAGGGCTTGCCAGTAATTTCAATTACTTCTAAGGCTCGAATTACGCGACGAAAATTTGCTTTATCAATTGCTATCGCTGCAGCAGGGTCCAATTTTTCTAATCTTCTAAAGAGCGCATCTGGACCAATTTTCTCAGCCTCTAGCTCTAAGGATTTTCGAACTTGAGGATCAGTATCTGGGAAATTGAGCTCATCTAATATTGATTTTATATATAAGCCAGTTCCTCCGACGACAACTACATTTTTTCCTTGAGAATGAAGTCCCGTGATTTTCTCTCGGGCTAGGTTTTGATACCAGGCAACTGTTGAATCTTGCGATACTTCCAAAATATCAAGTAGGTGATGAGGAATTTCACCGTGATCTTCTAATGAGAGCTTTGCAGTTCCAATATCCATGCCCTTATATATTTGCATAGAGTCTGCATTGATAATTTCAGCATCGATTTCCTTTGCAACTGCAATTGCAAGCTCGCTCTTGCCTGTAGCGGTAGCTCCAGCAATAACAATAAGTTCCATTAGCGAACAGTAGGCATTCCAAGTAATAGTGCCTGTTTCACACTCTCGCGATTGCGTGCTTCATGTGCATCTCCCCCGCGAGTACTACGGACAGCGCCAGCATCACCGATTAAGTAATGAGCCGATGCCTCCTTGATAACTACATCGACAATATCTCCAGGGCGTGCATCGCTTTCATTTCCAAAGTGCACCAATCTAAAATCTTCGCTTCGCCCTGTGAGGCGAGATTGCGCACTATCTCGGCGACCTTCGTAATCTGCAACGAGTACCTTCATGGATTTTCCTATTGCCTCTTTATTGACAGATAAAGAGAGCCCTTGCTGATGTTCGTGCAATCTTGTGTATCGCTCGCCCACAACTTCAGGTGAAACTTGATCTGGCATTGTTGCTGCGGAGGTTCCGGGACGTTTTGAATATTGATATGTGTATGCAGCAGCAAATCTTGCTTGCGTGCAAATATCTAGCGTTGCTTGGAAATCTTCTTCAATCTCACCTGGGAAGCCAACAATAATGTCGGTTGTAATCGATGCGTGTGGCATTGCTGCGCGCACGCGTTCAAGAATTCCCAAGTATCGATCTGTTCTATATGAGCGGCGCATAGTCTGCAGGATTCGATCAGAGCCTGACTGCAGTGGCATATGTAAATGTGGCATTGCATTAGGAGTTTGGGCCATTGCCTCAATAACATCATCAGTGAAATCTCGTGGGTGCGGTGACATAAATCGAAC
>JAPLBJ010000023.1 GCA_026392845.1 Actinomycetota bacterium | reverse complement strand
GGTTCAGTTGATTCTTTGCCATTGATTGTTAGCTTCTTACTCTTGCTACAGCAGACAACCCGGTCTCCCCCAATGCCAATAACACGCTTTACTAGGTATTGCTTTGCTGGGTTGGGTAAAACACCTAAAGTGACTAATCCTTCTCGTATTTTCTCAACTATAAATGGTGACTCTGAAGTAAATGGCTCTGATAACCAATTAGCAGGATCGCGAAAAACGACAATATCTCCGCGATGAATAGAGCGTGAGATCAATGGAATCTTATTTACTGCAACGCGATCCTTTATTTGCAGAGTATTTTCCATGGAGCCCGAAGGAATATAGAAAAATTGCACTAAGAAAGTTTTGATAAGTAATGAAACAATTAATGCGACAACTACAAGTATTGGGAACTCCTTGAGGAGTGAACCCTTGCGACGCATTGGTGGAGTTATTCGGCTGCTGGTTTTTCTTCAGCTACTGGAGCATCTTCAGCTACTACCTCAGCAACTGGTGCTTCTTCAGTAACAGCTTCAACAACTGGAGCCTCGACAACTGCTTCAACAACTTCTTCAACCACAGGGGCTGCAACAACTACAGGTTCTGGAGTAGAAAGAATTCCATCGCCGTAACCTTCAACACCATCGCGCTTTTCACGAATCTTTGCAGCTTTACCACGAAGATCGCGTAGGTAGTAAAGCTTGGCGCGACGTACTTCGCCCTTCTTTACTAACTCAATTTTTTCAATAACTGGTGTGTGTACTGGGAATGTACGTTCTACTCCAACACCGTATGAAACTTTACGGATTGTAAATGTTTCGCGAACGCCATCGCCTTGACGACGGATAACGATTCCTTGGAAGACCTGAAGACGGCTCTTGCTACCTTCAATAACGCGAACATGAATCTTGAGCTCATCTCCTGCGCGGAATTGCGGAATGTCTTTGCGCAGTGAAGCTGCATCTACGGCATCAAGAATGTTCATTGTCGTCCTCTAATCGATACTTATTTAGGTTCAAAGCCCGGACTCGGTGGAGCCGTGCAGACTGCGTATCTTGCCACAGGAAGGGCTCTGAGCGTAAATCGGCTAAATCGCGAGCGTAGCCCTGAGCACTTTATGAAGGTGAGGACCAGCAGCCAGAGAAGTTGGTCGACTGAGTCCTACTTGGGTTGTAACGATTGCCCCTGCCTCTGTGGCGATAAGTGCGCCAGCTGCAAGATCCCATTCTTTGAGGCCAGATTCAAAATAAGCATCGAGTGCGCCCATTGCAACATGACATAAATCAACTGCTGCTGCCCCGTTGCGACGCATATCGCGAATGAGTGGAACGAGTGCGCGCATTTGTTCCACTTGCGTGAATCGATCTTCAACATCGTATGCAAAACCAGTTGCAATGAGTGCGCGATCTAAGTCAATTGGATCATTACAACGAATTGGATGGCCATTGAAAAATGCGCCGCCGCCCTTGCTTGCATGCCACACAGAATTTATCGTTGGAGCAACGACAACTCCTACTAATGTTTCGTGAACATTTTTTGCAGCGATACTTACATTCCACCCTGGTAATCCATATAAATAATTGACCGTTCCATCGAGTGGGTCGATGACCCATGTAATGCCACTTTTTGATTCTTTTGCAGAACCTTCTTCAGCAATAATTCCATCGTCAGGACGAGATTTTAGAATTGCTGAAACGATGAGTTCTTCACTGCCCTTATCCATCTGTGTTGCAATATCAATAGCGGTTGATTTTGAAACTAGTTCAAAAGTTGCAGGACGCTTCATAAGATACTCAGAGGCTGAACTACCAATTGATAGCGCTAATTCGAGTAAGTCGTTGGCCTCAGACATATCCATAACCTTACCGCCTCACATAGAATCGCCCTCATGTTCTCGGCATATACAACCCTTTTTAGAACTCCAGGGGGAATGAAATTTTCCATTGCCGGCTTTATTGGGCGTATGCCAATATCAATGGAGGGTTTAGCCCTTATTTTTGTAGTAGTCGCTGCAAGTGATTCGTATGCACTCGCTGGTCTTTTGAGTGCGATAGCTGAAATTACAAAATCAATTGCGACTCCTTTTTGGTCTCGTCAGGCCGATAGGTACGGACAGCGGAAAATACTGAATTTGATTGTTCCTCTTCGTACCCTTCTGATGACAATATTTATTGTTTGCGCTGTTACATCCACGCCAGTTTGGACATGGTTTCTAACAATTATTTTGGCCGAACTCACGACTATCAATGCCGGTGGCATGGTTCGAATTCGTTGGCTTTATGTTCTCAATAAAAATAATGCAGATCATCACCTAGTAAATACTGCTTATTCATACGAATCTCTTATCGATGAATTCGTCTTTATTTTTGGCCCAATGCTTGCAACGCTCTGTGCTACATCGATTCATCCGGCTGCGGGAATGGTTGCTGCCCTTGTTTTCTTTTGTACAGGTTTGCCAGCACTTGCCTCACTGAAAAATACTGAACCACCTCCTTCGCCTCGAATCAATGACGTGCCACATCCTCCAGTGCTAAGAAATAAAGTTGTGCGCGCTGTTGCGATTCCTGCAGCTATTGTCGGTGGATTCTTTAGTTCCATGGGTTTATGTGTTGTTAGTTTTTCAGAAGTCCGAAATGCGCAAGGCCAAACAGGTATCTTGTTAGCAATTTGGGCTGGGGGTAGCGCCATTTCGGCAATAATCACCGGAACTATCAAATGGAAATCTGCACCAGCCATGCGATACGTAATCAATTTGGCTGTATTGAGTCTTTTAGCAATTCCATTCTTATTTGTGAAAAGCATTCCCTTTCTCGCTCTCGCACTCTTCATAAATGGCTTATCCATTGCTCCGATAATTATCAATGCCTACGCAATTGTTGAAAAAGCTGTACCTTCGGCGCAACTCACTGAAACTTTGGCGTGGGTTACTGCTGGAATGCCAATTGGTGGCGCTACTGCAAGCGCCTTAGCAGGATGGATCATCGATAACCACGGTACCGAAACAGCATTCTGGGTTCCTTTAGGATTTACCCTCGCAGCACTTTGTGCCACGCTGGCACACTTCACAACGTATCGGCCTCTCATCAGTTACCCTCAGCACCGTGACTGAACTAAGAATTAATGGTCGGAGTGAGGATGGCCTCTCCCTAAATCTTTTAGATGCTGACGGAAAAGAATTTTCAGTACGTATTAGCGACACTTTGCGTTCAACAATTAATCAACCACGGCTTGCTTCAGTTCCGCAATCAGATGAGCCAAAAATAAGTATTGCCGAGATTCAACGCAGACTTCGTGCAGGAGAATCCATGGAAGTCCTTTCGCGCGAAAATGATATTTCAATTGAAAAAATTGAACGCTTCTCTGGTCCAATTCTTCAAGAACGCGTTTACATTATTGATCAAGCGCAACAAATTGCAATCCGTAAAGAAAGTGGACGCGATCCTGTTGGGCTCCTCGGCGTTGTAATTTCTCGCTTAGCTCCACGCAATATTGATAGCGCGCAATTGGAATGGAACACATGGCGCCATGAAGATGGAACTTGGACTCTAGAACTCCACTATCCAAATTCATCTGGTCGTGGAAAAGCTCAGTGGAACTTTGATCCAACTCGTCGCACACTCAATTCACTCGATGAGAATGCACGTTGGATGATGGGCGATGAAGCACCAGTGCGCACAACTCCAGAACATGGACTTGTTCACACAGAAGCGCCTCAC
>JAPLBJ010000069.1 GCA_026392845.1 Actinomycetota bacterium | reverse complement strand
GAAACAATTGCTCGCCATCACATCGCTTATCCACCTGGTGGAGAAATTCCAGGAACAAAGCGACTTCCAATCGGTGGGGAATACCAGTGGCGCCGTGAAGGCGAACCACACTTATTCAATCCAGAAACTGTATTTACGCTGCAGCACTCCACACGCAATAAGCGCTATGACATCTTCAAGCGCTACACAAGTTCAGTCAATGAACAGAGCAAGGAGTTGATGACGCTGCGCGGCCTTTTCCAATTCAAAAATGGGTCGCAACCTTCAATTCCAATTGACGAAGTTGAATCTGCACGATCAATTATTGCTCGATTCTCAACAGGTGCAATGTCATATGGCTCTATTTCACAAGAAGCACATGAAACTCTTGCGATAGCAATGAATCGACTTGGCGGTAAATCAAATACCGGTGAAGGCGGAGAAGATCCTTCGCGTTACATCGCAGAAACTAATGGAGATTCCAAGCGTTCATCAATCAAGCAAGTTGCAAGTGGTCGCTTTGGTGTTACCAGTGATTACTTGGTCAACTCGGATGATATTCAAATCAAGGTTGCACAAGGTGCAAAACCTGGTGAAGGCGGACAGCTACCCGGAAACAAGGTCTATCCATGGATTGCAAAAGTTCGTTACTCAACTCCTGGTGTAGGGCTAATTTCGCCTCCACCTCATCACGATATTTATTCGATTGAAGATCTTGCACAACTTATCCATGACTTAAAGAATGCAAATAAGAATGCGCGTATTCACGTCAAATTAGTTGCAGAAGTTGGCGTAGGAACTGTTGCTGCAGGAGTGAGCAAAGCTCACGCCGATGTTGTGCTCATTTCTGGTCACGATGGTGGAACAGGTGCATCACCTCTTACTTCACTCAAGCATGCAGGTGCACCATGGGAACTTGGCCTAGCTGAGACTCAGCAAACTCTTTTGCTCAATGGACTTCGCGATCGCATCGTTGTGCAAACAGATGGACAGCTAAAGACAGGACGCGATGTAGTGATCGCAACACTTCTTGGGGCAGAAGAATTCGGTTTTGCAACTGCGCCACTTGTTGTCTCTGGTTGCATCATGATGCGTGTGTGTCATTTGGATACATGCCCAGTAGGAGTTGCTACTCAAAATCCTGAACTTCGTAAACGCTTTACTGGTAAGCCAGAATTCGTTGAAACATTCTTTGAATATATTGCTGAAGAAGTTCGTGAAATTTTGGCAGAACTCGGTTTCCGTACTCTGCAAGAAGCAATTGGTCGCGTCGAATACTTAGATACAAAAGATGCCATCAATCACTGGAAGGCAAGCGGATTAGATCTTTCTCCACTACTTGTTCGCCCAGATGTTGAGAGCTCTTTGTACAACACCACAAAGCAAGATCACGGCTTAGCTGCAGCCCTTGATAATAAGTTGATCGAATTAGCCGATACAGCACTTACTAAGTCTGAACCGGTTCGTATCGATCTACCTGTTCGAAATGTAAATAGAACTGTTGGAACGATGTTGGGTGCAGAAGTAACTCGTCGCTTTGGGGGAGAAGGATTACCTGAGGGCACAATCGATATCACTCTCCATGGATCTGCAGGACAATCCTTGGGAGCATTCATCCCTCGTGGAATTGCAATTCGACTCTACGGTGATTCAAATGATTATGTTGCAAAGGGAATCTCAGGTGGACGTGTCGTTGTTCGCCCAGATGAAAAGGCAACCTTCAAATCTGGTGAAAACGTAATTGCTGGAAATGTCATCGGTTATGGCGCAACATCAGGTGAAATATTTATACGCGGTGTCGTTGGCGAAAGATTCTGCGTCCGAAATTCTGGCGCTATTGCAGTTGTTGAAGGTATCGGAGACCATGGTTGTGAATATATGACTGGTGGAACTGTTGTCGTACTTGGTCGCACGGGTCGCAACTTTGCAGCAGGCATGTCTGGCGGCCGTGCATTCATGCTCGATATCAATGCAGATAATGTAAACACAGATATGGTCGATATTTTGGCAGTCCCACAAGATCAGCGCGAAATATTGAAATCACATATCTCTAAATTCCATGCAGAAACTGGTTCAGAAATTGCATCTGAGCTTTTGAAATCATGGGATGAATCAATTTCTCGGATTTCACTTGTGATGCCACGTGACTATGCGCGAGTATTGGAAGCTATGGAGCGAGCAACTCGTGAAGGTTTACCGATTGATAAATTCGTGATGGAGGTAGCAGGCTAATGGCAGATCCAAAGGGTTTTCTAACTACACCGCGCGAAACTCCGACTCGACGTCCCGTCGATGTGCGAATCCAAGATTGGAAAGAGGTGTACGAGCCTCAGAGTATGGAACACCTGCAAAAGCAGGCAGGTCGTTGCATGGATTGCGGGATTCCTTTCTGTCACATGGGTTGCCCACTTGGAAACCTGATTCCTGAATGGAATGAACTTATTTGGCGCGGCGATACAGAAGAAGCGATTGCTCGATTGCATGCAACAAATAACTTTCCTGAATTTACTGGTCGTCTTTGCCCTGCGCCGTGTGAGACTGCATGCGTTATTGGTATCAATGCCGATGCAGTAACAATCAAACAAGTTGAATTACGCACGATTGAAGAAGCATTTGGTGCTGGCAACGTAAAACCACTGCCACCCGATCGCATCTCTGGAAAGACTGTTGCAGTAATTGGTTCTGGCCCAGCAGGTCTTGCTGCTGCCCAACAACTCACACGTGCTGGACATACCGTTGCGGTTTATGAGCGCGCAGAAAAAATTGGCGGATTACTTCGCTACGGAATCCCTGAATTCAAAATGGAAAAACACATTTTGGATCGACGTTTAGCGCAAATGGAGAAAGAGGGAACTCGTTTTCGTCCAGGAGTAGATGTTGGTGGCGAAATAACAGGTGATCAACTCAGTTCAAAATACGATGCAATTGTCCTAGCAATAGGTGCAACTCAATGGCGCGATTTACCAATTCCTGGTCGTGATTTCAAAGGTGTTTATCAAGCAATGGAATTTCTTCCATGGGGAAATAAGCAAGCGCTAGGCGAGGTTGAAACCCCACTTATCAATGTTGCTGGAAAGCATGTTGTAATTTTGGGTGGGGGAGACACAGGTGCAGATTGCCTCGGAACTTCTATTCGTCAGGGAGCAGCAAGTATTACTCAACTCGAAATTATGCCAAGGCCATCAGATGAGCGACCAAGCAATGCACCGTGGCCAACCTATCCAATGATTTATCGCGTCTCGAGTGCACACGAAGAAAAAGATAATCGACTCTTTGCTGTGAGTACTGAAGAATTCTTGGGCGATGCGAACGGAAATCTTCGTGCGCTAAAAATTGTTGAGACAGAATTCGTCAATGGAAAATTCGAGCCAGTAGCAGGTACTGCGAAAGAAATTCCTGCAGACTTTGCATTCTTAGCTTTGGGATTTACTGGACCGGAAAAAAATGCGCTGATTGATCAATTAGAAGTTGGACTCGATGCGAAAGGAAATATCGCTCGTGATGAAAACTATGCAACTAATGTCGACGGTGTTTTCGTTGCAGGAGATTGTGGTCGCGGCCAATCACTCATCGTTTGGGCAATAGCCGAAGGGCGAAGTGCTGCCTCAGCAGTTGATAGATATCTCACCGGCGATACTCAACTTCCTTATCCAATCGCGCCAACAGCGCGACCAATGATGGTCTAGAGAGATAAGGCAAAAATGCGTCGTGCCAAAATAGTTTGCACAATGGGTCCTGCAGTTGAATCACCAGAGAAAGTTCGCGAACTTATTGCTGCTGGAATGAATATGGCTCGACTCAATCTCTCTCACGGCGGTTACGGCGAACACCAAAGCCGTTTAGATCAAGTCCGCGCAGCTGCTGCTGAAACGGGAAAACCTGTTGCAATTCTTGTAGACCTTCAAGGTCCAAAGATTCGATTAGCGCGCTTCAAGGCTGGACCACATGATTTAGCTCGTGGCGATATTTTTACTATTACAACTGATGAGATTGAAGGAACAAAAGAGCGCGTTGGAACAACCTATAAAGGTTTACCGGGAGATTGCAAAGCAGGAGATCGCATCCTCATCGATGATGGCAAAGTTACAGTTGAAGTTATCGAAGTAAAAGGCAACGACGTAGTTACAAAAGTTATTGAGCCAGGAGCTGTTAGCAATAACAAAGGTATAAATCTTCCAGGCGTGGCCGTTTCGGTACCGGCACTCTCTGATAAGGATATGGATGATCTTCGCTGGGGCCTTCGAGCAGGAGCAGATTTTATTGCGCTCTCATTTGTAAGGAGCGCTGCCGATATCGTTGATGTTCACAGAATTATGGATGAAGTTGGAATTCGCGTTCCAGTAATCGCAAAAATTGAAAAGCCACAAGCAGTTGAAAATTTGCAGGGAATCGTCGATGCCTTCGATGGCATCATGGTTGCTCGCGGAGACCTTGGCGTAGAACTTCCAATCGAAGATGTGCCACTTGTACAGAAGCACTGTATTGAACTCGCTCGCGAAGCCGCAAAACCTGTCATTGTTGCAACGCAAATGTTGGATTCGATGATTAATAACTCACGCCCAACGCGCGCTGAAGCAACAGATTGCGCAAATGCTGTACTTGATGGCGCAGATGCGCTCATGCTCTCTGGTGAAACCAGTGTTGGTGAATTTGCGATCGAAGCAGTTCAAACAATGGCACGCATTATTGAGCGCACAGAAGAGGGTGGATTCCACATGATTCGCCCAATGAGAACTGCTCCAAAGACAAAAGGCGGAGCAATTACAAAAGCTGCAACTGAGGTTGGCGCAATTGTTGGTGCTAAATTTTTAGTGACATTTACCCAAAGTGGAGATTCTGCGCGGCGCATGTCACGACTTCGTTCACCCATTCCAATTTTGGCTCTCACTCCAGATCGCGGCACCTATAACCGCTTAGCGCTTTCATGGGGAATCGAACCAATGATTACTGCGATGGTGAGTCACACTGATGAAATGGTGAAACAAGCAGATCACCTACTTATTGATTCTGGACGTGCTGTTGCTGGTGACAATGTGATGATCGTTGCAGGCTCACCTCCAGGAATTCCTGGCTCAACTAATGCAATGCGTGTTCACCGAGTGGGCGATGCAGTTGGCGGAGTAGTCCCGGCATACAGGTAGAATTTCCACTGCGCCTCGGTACTCCAACGGTAGAGAGGGCAGTCTCAAACACTGCATAGTGTCGGTTCGAATCCGACTCGGGGCACATGACCACTCGTATTCTCGTAGCAGAAGATGAAGCACTTATCCGTATGGATTTAGTTGAGATGCTTGCAGAAGCTGGATATGAAGTTGTAGCGCAAGCGACTAATGGCGCAGAAGCAATTGAATTAGCAGAATTGCATAAACCAGACTTAGCAATTCTCGATGTTGCAATGCCTGTGCTCGATGGAATCTCTGCAGCGGAGAAGATAATTAGCATTGCGCCAGTTCTCATGTTGACTGCATTTAGTCAACGTGAACTCATTGATCGTGCACGAGATGCAGGTGTTATGGCTTATGTTGTTAAACCTTTCACGATTAGTGATTTAGTGCCTGCAATTGAAATTGCAATTAGCAGACATACGCAGATGAGATCACTTGCTGATGAAGTTGCCGATCTTCACGATCGATTAGAAACACGAAAAATTATTGACCGCGCGAAAGGTGTGCTCATGAAGGCGCTCAATCTTTCAGAACCAGAGGCCTTCTCCTGGATTCAAAGGGCTGCCATGGATAGGCGCTTGACCATGAAAGAGGTCGCCAATGCCGTCCTTAATCCAGATGCCGTCCCTGATAGATAGCCCCACGGGAACTCGCGCCTGAGGGGTAAAAACCCCTGATTTATAACAAAAGAGAAACAATCCACGCGGGAATCTAAGTTGTGTTCACCTATTGTTCACCATTACCCTAAGCGCCTCCCTGTCCCGGGACACATGAAAGAAAAAACAGGAAGGCTCTACATGAACAAGAAGATCATCAGTGGCTTTGCTATTGCTGCTTCAGCTGCGCTTACATTTGGCGTAGTTGCATCAACACCTGCAAGTGCCAAAGTAAAGGAAATTACAATTGCGTACCAAGGCCCACTAACTGGCGATTCTGCTCAAACAGGTATCGACGAAGTAAATGCGGCAAAGTACGCATTGAAGAAGTACAACGATTCAAATCCAGCTGTAAAGATCAACCTAGTAACAATTGACGATCAGGGTGCTGGATCTGTAGCACTTACAGTTGCACCAGGTGCTGCTGCCAATAAGAAAATCATTGCAATTGTTGGACCAGCATTCTCTGGCGCAACAATTTCATCACTTCCTTATTACAAGGCTGCTCGTCTGCCAATGATCTCACCATCAGCGACAAACGTAACTCTTACAGATAAGAAGTCTGTGAACTACGGATACCCTGTATTCCACAGAGTTCCATCAACAGATGCATTCCAAGGTCCATCACTTGCTAAGTGGGCTGTACAGAACCAGAAGTCACCAAAGGTTTACATCGTTGATGACAAGACTCCATATGCAACAGGTCTTGCTGCATTCACAAAGAAGGCACTTGCTGCTGGTACATGGGTTGGTTCAGATTCAACTCCTGATGACACAAAAGACTTTGCAGCAACAATCTCAAAGGTAAAGTCAACAGGCACTAACGTCGTTATCTATACAGGTTACTACTCACAAGCAGCAGTCTTGATCAATCAGCTTCGCGCTGATGGATACAAGGGTGATTTTGCTTCAGGAGATGGAACTTTAGGTACTGGCTTCCTTGAGGGCGCTGGAAAGAACGCAGAAGGCGTACTTCTTGTAGCTCCAACAGTTCCACTTTCAGTTGGTAACCCAGCAATGGAAGCTGACTATGTCAAGGTTATGGGTGCTGCTTCAGGTGAGTACACAACTGAGACAATTTCAATTGTCAATATCTATATCGCTGCAGTCAAGAGCGGAGTTACAACACGTTCAGGTATGTTGAACTTCATCAATGGCTTCAAGGGCGAGACAGTTGCTGGTACAAAGCTCTCATTCGACCGCAATGGTGACAATAATGGCGCAGCTGCCATTACTGGATTCGTTGTCAAGGGTGGAAAAATCGTACCGATTGAAGTTGTAAAGTAAGGTAATTTTTACGCTTGAATGAGAATGGCCCGGTAAGTAATTACCGGGCCATTTTCTTTTACAACAGATGACATTTTCTGCTTAGTTTGCATATGATTCGAGCCTCACATATTTTAGGAGTGAAATCGCAATGTTTGACACGCTGATCCATCAATTCTGGTCTCTGACATTTTCAGGAATTGCACTCGGTTTTATCTATGTTTTGATTGCTATGGGTTACACCATGGTTTATGGCGTGTTGCGTATGATCAACTTTGCAAACTCTGAGATTTTTATGGTCGGCGCCTTTGCCACTGTGATGGTTAGTAAATATGTTTTTGAATTATCTAATGATGCCATTCCGCCATCCAACGTAAAATTATTTTTAGTAATTCTTTGTTGCATTGTGGCTTCAATGCTTGCCTCTGCCTTGTTGGCTTTCTTGGTAGAACTCGTGGCCTATAGGCATCTTCGTAACCGCACTACCAATAGAATTGCACCTCTGATTAGTGCTATCGGTATAGGAATTGTTATCTCTGAGATTGTTAGAATTTTCACCGGAGCGCGCACCCAATTTGCTCCCAATATTGTTCCAAAGAAGACTCTGGCTACATTCCAGGGAGCCGAGATTCGTCTTGATAGCACTCTAACAATTGTTGCAGGCCTGATTCTTTTTATTTTATTGGATCGCTTTATCAAATATTCAAGGTTAGGTAGAGGAATTCGTGCCGTATCAATGGATGAAGATTCAGCAAAACTGATGGGCGTCAACCTCAACCGCGTTATTTCACTCACCTTTACTCTCGGCGGCCTCATGACAGGTGCGGCAGGCTTCTTCTATGTCAATGTTTATGAAAATGTAAAGTTCAACATGGGCTTTAGCCTCGGACTTGCTGCATTTACCGCTGCCGTTATCGGTGGTATCGGAAATATTCGAGGAGCCTTCTTTGGAGGAATTTCACTAGGGCTAGTTGAAATATATGCCTCGGCCGTTATTGGAACACAATGGAAGCCAGTAACAGTATTTATCATTCTTATTCTTATTCTTCTCTTCAAGCCCAATGGGATATTCGGTGAAGCTATCCAGAGAACGAGGGTCTAATGATAAATTTAAGAGATAAGGGCGCCCAATTCTGGGAACGTTCTAATCGCCCAGTGAGAGTTCTCACTGTCTTTGCGATTGTTGCTGTTGTAGCGGCATTGCCATATGCAGGCAACACATTCTTACAGACACCAGTTGCAGCATTTGATGCAGTGCTCGTATATCCCATGGGTATGTTTATTTTGATGGCACTTGGCCTCAACGTTGTAGTCGGTAAGAGTGGAATGCTCGATCTAGGCTATGTGGCATTTTTTGCCGTCGGTGCCTACACAATGGCGATATTAGGCACTCGCACAGGTTTGAACACGTGGGAGATTATGCCAATTGGTATTGCTGCAGCGATGTTTGCAGGCGTGCTACTTGCTATTCCAACTCTTCGCCTGCGTGGTGATTATCTTGCAATCGTTACTTTAGGTTTTGGAGAAATTGTTCGCGTCAGTGCTCTCAACTCTGAAGCAATAGGCGGCGCACTCGGTATTGCTGGCGTGCCATTTCCTCCAGGACTTGGTTTTGAATACCAATTACTTGATCAAAAATATTTCTATTGGACAATTGTGGTAATGATTCTGCTCGTGATTTGGGTGATTCGCAGACTCACTGTGCGACGTCCAGGACGAGCATGGGAATCTATTCGCCAAGATGAAGATGCAGCAGAGCTCATGGGTGTATCAACGTATAAATATAAAATTTGGGCATTCGTATTCGGCGCAGCAATTGGTGGCGGTGCAGGTGTTTTCTACGCCTCTCGTTCAATGGTTATTGCACCAGATAACTTCACATTGAATACATCAATTCTTATCCTCGCCTGCGTGGTTTTTGGAGGAATGGGAAATATCTGGGGAGTAATTGTTGGAGCCGCAATTCTTGGTTACTTGCCGGATCGCTTCCGATTCTTATCCGATGCACGCCTTCTTCTTTTCGGCTTAGTACTTGTTGTATTTATGAACTTACGCCCTGAAGGAATACTCCCGCGAAAGAAGCGAGAGAAAGCTATTGTGAAGAAGGGTTCAGGAGCATAACTATGGCGAAGACAATCCTGAATCTTAAAAATCTCACTATCAAATTTGGTGGAGTCACAGCACTGAACAGCGTCAATCTTGAATTGAAAGAGGGAGAAATCCTTGCCCTGATTGGTCCTAACGGTGCAGGTAAGACAACGGTCTTTAATTTGATTACTGGTGTTTACAAGCCAACTTCTGGAAATGTATTTTTAGGCGATGTTGCAATTGATGGCAAGAAGCGCCATCACATTACAAAGTTGGGAATAGCTCGAACATTTCAAAATATTCGCCTCTTTGGAGATATGACCACTCTCGAAAATGTTATTACAGGAACCGATGTGCGAAATAAAGTTGGACTTATTGGTTCAATTCTCGGTACACCGCGTTCGCGCCGTGAAGAGAAAGCAAGTATTGCTAAAGCCCATGAGATCTTGAAGTTTATTGGCATCGATGAGTATGCGGATCGTTTAGCGAAGAATTTGCCATACGGTGTGCAACGTCGCTTGGAGATTGCGCGCGCACTAGGTACTGAGCCGAAGATTCTTCTACTCGACGAACCAGCTGCAGGATTTAATCCACAAGAAAAGGTTGAACTTGCAGCGATAATCAAAAAGATTCGCGATGCTGGTTACACAATCCTTCTCATTGAACACGATATGTCTTTGATCATGGGCATCTCTGACCGAGTAGTAGTTTTAGACTTCGGGCAAAAGATTGCTGATGACCTACCAAGTGTTGTTCAGAATGACCCACAAGTAATTGCCGCCTATTTAGGAGTCCCAGAAGATGCGTCTTGAACTTAAAGATCTTCATGTCCACTACGGCAAGATTGAAGCGATAAAGGGAATCTCCGTTGTAGTAAACGAAGGCGAGATTGTTACTCTCATTGGTGCAAATGGTGCTGGTAAGACAACAACGCTAAAAACCATCTCTGGTCTGCGCAAAGTATCTAGCGGTCAGATTCTCTTTGATGGTCAAGACATTTCAAATGTTCCTGCACATGAGCGGGTAGATCTTGGTATCTCACAAGCACCTGAAGGCCGCGGAATTTTCCCAGGTATGACTGTTCTTGAAAATCTTGAAATGGGTAAGTTCAATCGCAAAGATCGCAAATCCGAAATGGATGAAGATCTCGACAAGGTCTACACACTCTTCCCACGTTTGAAAGAGCGCGCAACACAAGCTGGTGGAACTCTCTCTGGTGGCGAGCAACAGATGCTTGCAATTGGTCGCGCTCTTATGGCTCGCCCAAAGGTATTACTCCTTGATGAGCCATCTATGGGACTTGCACCTCAAATGATTGCAAATATTTTCCGTATTATTACTGAAATCAACAAGACTGGTGTAACCATCTTGCTCGTCGAGCAAAATGCACAGCAAGCGCTACAACGTGCACATCGTGCTTATATTCTTGAAACTGGAAATGTTGTAAAAGAAGCCAAGGCTTCTGACTTGCTCAACGATCCTGCTGTCCGCGAGGCATACCTCGGAACAGGCGCTCACTAATACTTAGCGCTCGGCCAGAATCAAACAAGTAATACGCGCAGTACATGTGCGTTGGCCTTGCTCATTTGTTATTACAACCTCATAGCAACACATGGTTTTGCCGAGCGAGATTGCGGTTGCAACACCTGTAACAATTCCCGACGTTGCTGATTTGTGATGAGTTGCGTTGATATCTACGCCAACAATTTTGCGTGTAGGACCTGCATGTAGGTGTGTGCCGACGGAGCCAAGACTTTCTGCAAGGACAACATTGGCGCCACCATGTAATAGTCCAAAGGGTTGCGTGTTTCCTTCAACAGGCATGGTGCCAACTAGTCGCTGCGGTGATGCTTCAATAATTTTGATCCCCATCTTTTTATCGAGGGTACCGCTGCCACGCTCATTGATGATGGCTAAGAAATCTGGCTCTGAGGGTTGCGTCATAGTGGTTGAGTCTAACTTGCTATCTAGGATGCACCTATGAGCAAACGCCTATTACTTATCGATGGGCACTCCATGGCATATCGGGCATTTCACGCACTACCTGCCGAAAATTTTATGACAGCGAGTGGCCAGCATACAAATGCGATTTATGGCTTTGCCACCATGTTGCTCTCGCTGCTTTCTACAGAGAAGCCAACGCATGTTGCAGTCGCTTTTGATGTGAGCCGTAAAACTTTTCGCTCAGAGATTTTTCCGGAATATAAGGCGAATAGAAGTAAGACGCCCGATGAATTTCGCTCACAGATGTCATACCTTCACGACTTGGTAACTGCATTTGGAATAACACAGTTCGAAGTCGAGGGCTTTGAGGCAGATGACATCTTGGCAACGATTGCAAAGCGCGCTGAGAGCGAAGGCGCACAAGTATTTATCTGTACGGGCGATCGTGACAGTTTCCAATTAGTAAACGAAGCAACAACGGTGCTCTACCCAAAGCGCGGTGTAAGTGATCTCGTTCGCATGACACCGGATGCTGTTTTTGAAAAATATGGCATGACGCCAGCCCAATATCCAGATTTTGCTGCGCTACGCGGAGACCCAAGTGATAATTTGCCATCTGTTCCAGGAGTTGGTGAGAAGACAGCAGCAAAGTGGATTGTGGAATATGGATCCCTCAAAGAGTTACTCTCTAATGTAGATAAGTTAGCTGGCAAAGTTGGTCAATCTCTGCGTGATTCAATCAATGATGTCATTCGCAATAGTGAGTTGACTCAACTTGTTGCCGACGTTCCATTGAATCTAGATATTAATTCTCTTGCGTGGAATGGAGCAGAGGAGAGTAAAACTAACCCCCTCTTCGACTTGCTCGAATTTAGAACGCTCAAAGATCGAATCAAGCCAATTCTGAATTCGAAGAGCGTGCAGAGCGTCCAAGAGCCAGAACTGCAACTCTTTGCTACTGCGATTGAGGGCAACGTCCTGACTCCAGCCGAGGCGGATACAAAAATTGCAGAACATGCTGGAGAGATTGCTCTTGCTTTTCATATTGATGAAGAGAAATTGCATCGTTATGCAGTCGCGCTTTCACCCGATGATGTCTTCCTGGTTCATTCATCATTAATGGGGGAGTGGGCTACAAATCCTAAGGTTTCAAAGATTGCACACGATGCTAAATCCTTGGCACGTATCAACGGCATGCAAGGACTGATTTTTGATACAGCAATTGCAGCATATTTAGTAAATCCAGGTGTGCGCACCCCTGAACTCAAAGATTTATTAGAGCGCTGGGGCGATGGAACACAGATCAATTTCTCTGACCCCGAACAAGAACTTCTTTCATCGGCTAGGTCTCTCTTTATCCTGCGTGCTGCCCTCACTCGTGAGTTAGAAGATCGCGGATTGACGCAACTCTTTACGACGATGGAATTACCCATTTCGCAATTGCTCTCGCAGATGGAATCGGTGGGAGTAGCGGTAGATCGCCCAGCGCTAGAGAAACTCGCGACATTCTTTGAAAAAGAGGTTGAGAAAGAGACGAAAGCCGCCCATGATGCAGTTGGTCACGAATTCAATGTGGCTTCCCCTAAACAATTACAAGTCGTGCTCTTTGATGAATTGAAATTGCCAAAAACAAAGAAGATAAAAACTGGCTACACAACTGATGCCGAAGCACTTGATTGGCTCTTCGAAAAGAGCGGCCACCCTCTACTTCGCTCACTACTTCGAATCAGAGAGACAAAAAAACTCGGAACAACAGTCGAAGGACTAATTGCAGAGATTGCACATGATGGCCGTATCCATACCCATTTCCAACAAACAGTTGCAGCAACTGGTCGCCTCTCATCAACTGGTCCAAATCTGCAAAATATTCCAGTACGAAGTGAAGAGGGACGCACTATTCGTGACTGCTTTATTGCAGGTAAGGGATATAGCGCACTTCTAACAGCTGATTACAGCCAGATTGAAATGCGAATCATGGCTCATTTATCTCATGATGAGCATTTGTTGGCAGCATTTGAATCAGGTGAAGATTTACATGCAACAATCGCTGCAGAAATATTTGGAGTCAAGCCAGCGGATGTTGATCCTGAGATGCGCAGACAGATCAAGGCGATGTCATATGGACTTGCATACGGATTATCTTCCTACGGTCTATCTGCGCAGCTAGATATCACTCCACCTGCTGCGCAAGAATTGATGGATAAATACTTTCAACGCTTTGGTGGTATTCGCGACTATCTAACGACTGTTGTGGATCAGGCAAGAAAAGTTGGTTATACGGAAACCGTGATGGGACGTCGTCGCTACCTTCCAGATTTGATGCACGACAATCGCCAGCGTCGTGAAGTTGCAGAACGTATGGCGCTCAACGCTCCTATCCAGGGTTCGGCTGCTGACATCATAAAAATGGCGATGCTTAAGGTGCAGAGTGCAATTGATGCAGAGAATTTAAAATCTCGACTATTGCTTCAAATTCACGATGAATTGATTTTGGAAGTCGTTGCGGGGGAAGAAGAAGTTCTTTCTACTTTAGTACGTCGTGAAATGGGAAGTGCTTATCCATTGCGTGCACCACTTGATGTCAGTGCCGGTATTGGTCAGACGTGGAATCAAGCTGCGCATTGAGATCTTCTTCGGCTGTCGGAATTTTATTCGCTGGTTGAAAGCGTTGCCACCCTATAAATATGACTAATAATCCAACGAGAGTCATGAGCGTTGTTAGTCCCAATGCATATCGCGGTGAATAGTTTTCACAGATCCAACCACTAAGGGCTGCCCCAAATGCCATAAATGTTCCTTCAACTGTCCAAATCCAACCAAGTGATGATGCTTGTGAACCTTTAGGGCGAACTGCCTCAAGTACTTCAAAGTGGAAAACTTGACCAGTACCTGAAGCAAGTCCAATCGCTGCGCCAAGAATTGCCATATTCCAGCCGGGATAAGTAAATGCAAGGGGAATAGTGAGTGCGGCCCAAATTAAATAAATTCGACGCCATGAAATTAGGGATGAGACTTTATTTGAAACCAATCCGCCAAAAATTCCACCTATAACTGTTGCAACTCCCAGTGAAGCAAGAATCCAGGCTGTGCGCCATGGAACTTCTTCTATTGTTGCAAAAGCGGGAATGGCAATATTGAAAGCACCCCAACCGATACCAATAAAGATTCCTTCTAGCATCAAAAGTTGGATTGCCTTGTTTTTAATAAGTACGCCTTGTCCTTTATCCTTCTTTTCAGGAATCCATGCTTTTGATACAGGGTGAATTGCTAGCGCGCCACCACCGAGTGCCATAGAGATTGCAGCGACAATAAGGGCAAACTCTGGACGCGACGAGAGAGAAAGTGTTGTCGCAAGGATTGGGCCAAGTACGACAGCTGAATTCATACTGACTGTATCGAGTGCGTATGCAGTACGAAGTGAACTTCTTGGAACAATATCTACCCATAGAGGTCTTACCGAAATATTTATTGGGGGAGCAGTCATACCTAGAACGAATGCAGTAATCAAAATGAGATTTTGTGAATGCATTGTGTTGAGAGCAAGAATTAGCATTGCATAGGATGGAACAAAGACTCGAAGAGGCCAACGTTGTCCCCATCGATCCAACATTGATCCACGTATTCCAGCGGTGAGAGCGCCAGTAATTCCATTGAGTCCGATAGCAAGGCCTGCTATAGCGATTGAATTGGTCTCACGTTCGACTTTGAAAAAAATACAGAGCCCAATCATCCCGTAGGCAACGCGAGCGGGAAATGCGCTGATGATGAGTGATTTGACGAAGCGCGTGGCCAGTAATTCTCGATAACGCTTCATAATTCTAAGAATCCTATAGTCGATAGGTAGAAGTAGATAGATTCCCGCACGGAATTGACCCTACATATCACCCACCCGTATTCTTTGCCTCCAATCCAAATCGACCGATTTGGTCCCTACTACTCATCTATCCCTACGGAGCATTTTGACAACCTCACCAGTAATTGCAGTAAATGACATTGGATCAGCCGCCGACTTTATGGCCGCAATCGAAGGAACAATTAGAAATTTCAATGATGGAGATCTCGTCTCGGGAACAGTCGTTCAAGTTGGTCGCGACGAAGTACTAGTTGATATTGGATACAAAACAGAAGGCGTAATCCCCTCTCGCGAATTATCAATTCGCCATGATGCAGATCCAAATGAAATTGTAAAAGTTGGAGAGCTTATCGAAGCTCTTGTTTTGCAGAAAGAAGATAAAGAAGGTCGCTTGATTCTTTCCAAGAAGCGCGCACAGTACGAACGCGCATGGGGAGATATCGAAGGAAAGAAAGAGCGCGACGAAGTTGTTATCGGAACTGTTATTGAGGTTGTAAAGGGCGGTCTTATTGTTGATATCGGTCTTCGCGGCTTCTTGCCAGCATCACTCGTCGAAATGCGTCGAGTACGCGATCTAACGCCATACATCGGTAAGCAGGTTGAAGCTCGAATTATCGAACTAGATAAGAACCGAAATAACGTGGTTCTTTCACGTCGTGCATTCCTTGAGCAGACACAATCAGAATCACGCACAACATTCTTGAACCAACTACAAAAGGGTCAAGTACGTTCAGGCGTTGTATCTTCTATCGTCAACTTCGGTGCTTTCGTAGACCTTGGTGGCGTAGATGGTCTTGTTCACGTTTCAGAACTTTCTTGGAAGCATATTGATCATCCAGGTGAAGTCGTTGAAGTTGGCGATGAAGTAACTGTTGAAGTTCTCGAAGTTGATTTTGAGCGTGAGCGTGTTTCACTCTCACTCAAGGCAACACAAGAAGATCCATGGCAAGCATTTGCTCGCACACACACAATCAATCAGGTTGTGCCTGGCGTTGTTACAAAGCTTGTTCCATTCGGTGCATTTATTCGTGTACACGAAGGTATCGAAGGACTTGTTCACATCTCTGAATTGGCAGAACGCCATGTAGAAATTCCTGAGCAGGTTGTTCAGGTTGATGATGAACTCTTTGTAAAGATTATCGATATCGATCTAGAGCGCCGTCGCATATCACTTTCTTTGAAGCAAGCAAATGAAGGTCATGAAGTTGAAGTGGAAGCATTTGATCCAACACAATATGGAATGGCTGCTCGCTACGATGCAGAAGGAAACTTCATCTACCCAGAAGGTTTCGAAGTTGAAACTCAAGAGTGGAAGCCAGGATATGAAGCACAGCGTGAAGAGTGGGAGCGTCAATATGCTCAAGCTCAAGAGCGCTTCATGGCTCACAAGAAGCAAAAGGCTGAAGCAAAGGCTGCAGATGCAGCAGCAGGTCCTGTCGAGGAAGTTGTTGCCGCAGAATAATTCATAACTCTAAAAAGGCGTTCTGTTGCGTCATGCTCACTTCGTCTGATTACCAACTAGGCGCCCTTTTTCAGTTGTTGTGCAATAAAGTGAGGCCATGTTAGTAGTTGGTCTCACAGGCGGAATAGGAAGTGGCAAATCTCTTGCTGCTCAATTCTTCGCAGAACTTGGTGCACTTGTTATCGATGCGGATCAACTCGCGCGTGATGCCATCGAGCGAGGTAGTGAAGGCTTTGACGAGCTAATCGCAACTTTTGGAGATTCCATTTTGAGTAACGGTCTTGTAGATCGTCGCGCATTGGGTGAACTCGTCTTCACGGATGCTGAAGCAAAAACGAAACTAGAGGCCATCATCCATCCAATAGTGCGCAAAGAATTTGAAGAAGCAGTTGCATCTTTAGAAAATGATCAGATTCTAATATATGAAATCCCACTTCTTTTCGAAACAAAAGCGATGGAACGCTTCGATTACATTGTTACTGTCGAGGCGGATATGCAATTGCGTAAAGAGAGATTGCTAAAAAAGGGTTTACGCAATTCTGAAATCGAATCTCGTATTGCTGCGCAAGCTTCACGCGAAGAGCGTGAGTCAATAGCTGACCAGGTATTTGAGAATGATGGCAGCGAGGATGAGTTGCTTCGAAGCGTTGAAAACCTCTGGGAACTACTTAAGATGCGCAGTAAGGGCTAGCCCAAGTAGAGTTGAACAATGCGCCCGATAACAGACCTAGAACGTCGAGTCGAGCCCTTTCAAGTAATTAGTGAGTATGTTCCTGCAGGAGATCAACCAGCGGCAATCGAAGAAATTGTTCGCCGAATTGATGCAGGTGAGCAAGATGTAGTTCTACTGGGTGCAACTGGTACTGGAAAATCTGCAACGACTGCCTGGCTCATTGAACGCCTTCAGCGTCCCACACTTGTATTGGCACCAAATAAGACTCTTGCGGCTCAGTTGGCTAATGAATTTAGAGAATTGATGCCCAATAATGCTGTCGAATATTTCGTTTCTTACTACGACTATTACCAACCAGAGGCCTACGTACCGCAGACGGATACTTTCATTGAGAAAGATTCCAGCGTCAACGATGAAGTAGAACGATTGCGTCACTCGGCGACAAACTCCCTGTTGACTCGACGCGACGTCATCGTTGTTGCGACTGTTTCGTGTATTTATGGTTTAGGTACGCCTCAAGAATATGTAGATCGAATGGTCAAACTGCGCGTGGGCGATGAGATAGATCGCAATGTATTACTTCGACGCTTTGTTGATATTCAATACAAGCGAAATGATATGGCCTTCGAACGGGGAACATTTCGTGTCCGTGGGGACACGATTGAGATTATTCCTATGTATGAAGAACTTGCACTGCGCATCGAGATGTTTGGTGATGAAATCGAAAAGATTACAACCCTGCACCCCTTGACTGGTGAAATTATTCGCGATGAAACAGAAATGTATATATTCCCTGCAACTCACTATGCCGCTGGTCCTGAGACTATTCAACGAGCGATAGGGGAGATTGAGGCAGAACTTGCTACTCAATTGGAATTATTTGAAAAGCAGGGCAAGCTACTAGAAGCCCAACGCCTGCGAATGCGCACAACATTTGATATTGAAATGATGCAGCAACTTGGCTTCTGTAGCGGAATTGAAAACTACTCACGGCAACTAGATGGTCGGCCAGCTGGTAGTGCGCCTAACTGTTTGCTTGACTATTTCCCAGAAGATTTTCTAGTTGTCATAGATGAAAGCCACGTCACTGTTCCTCAAATTGGTGCAATGTTTGAAGGAGATGCTTCACGTAAGCGCACTCTTGTAGAACATGGATTTCGCTTACCAAGTGCTATGGATAATCGTCCACTTCGCTGGCCAGAGTTCCTCGAGCGCGTGGGACAGAAGCTTTATCTCTCGGCGACTCCGGGACCGTATGAATTAGGCAAAGTAGAAAGTGATGTTGTTGAGCAAGTAATTCGCCCAACCGGTCTAATAGATCCTCAAATCATCATCAAACCAATCAAGGGGCAGATTGATGATCTCTTAGTCGAGATCAATATCCGCGCTGCTCGAAATGAGCGAGTACTTGTAACAACACTTACGAAGAAGATGTCGGAAGATTTGACGGAATATCTTCAAGAGAAGGGAGTGCGCGTACGTTATCTTCATTCGGAAGTCGATACGTTACGCAGAGTCGAACTTCTTAGAGAATTACGTACAGGTGAATACGATGTTCTGATCGGTATCAACTTATTGCGCGAAGGTCTTGATCTTCCTGAGGTATCACTCGTTGCAATATTGGATGCCGATAAAGAAGGCTTCTTACGTTCTGCGACTTCACTGATTCAAACTATTGGTCGCGCCGCTCGAAATGTTTCGGGTGAAGTGCATATGTATGCCGATAACATGACAAAGTCGATGGTCAGAGCAATAGATGAAACTAATCGTCGTCGGGCGAAACAAGTTGCGTACAACCTGGAACGAGGAGTTGACCCACAACCGCTACGTAAGAAGATTGCCGATATAACTGACCTGATAAATCGGGAATCTGAGGATAGCGATGAACTTCTTTCAACCAACAAGAAGAATCAGAAGAGCACTCCAGCAATCGGAATCTATTCAAAAAACCTTGGCTCCTTACCGCGCCAAGAACTACTTGCGCTGATAGGGTCGCTCACTGATCAAATGCGCGGCGCTGCCGGCGACCTTCAATTCGAACTTGCAGCGCGATTACGTGATGAGATCAAAGAACTAAAGCGTGAACTGCGCGCTATGGATGAGGCGGGAATTTAGATTGAGTATCGAGAAGTTAATCGTGCGTGGTGCTCGCGAACACAATCTTAAGAATGTCTCGATCGAATTGCCCAGAAATTCACTTGTTGTCTTTACTGGATTATCTGGTTCAGGAAAGTCCAGTCTGGCTTTCGACACAATCTTTGCTGAAGGTCAACGTCGCTATGTCGAATCGTTATCGGCATATGCTCGCCAATTTCTTGGACAGATGGATAAACCAGATGTTGATTTTATAGAAGGGCTATCGCCAGCTGTCTCTATTGATCAAAAATCTACAAATAGAAACCCGCGCTCTACTGTTGGAACTATTACAGAAGTTTATGATTACCTTCGTCTGCTCTTCGCTCGTGCCGGCAAACCACACTGTCCTTCCTGTGGCAAAGCAGTCTCACGACAAAGTCCACAACAAATTGTGGACCAAATTCTCACAATGCCTACGACTACGAAGTTTCAAGTATTGGCACCCGTTGTGCGTTCGCGCAAAGGTGAATTCCTGGATCTCTTTGCTGAGCTCATCACACAGGGATATGCCCGAGCTCGCATTGATGGCGAAGTAGTTGCTCTCTCTGAGGCTCCAAAGTTGAAGAAGCAAGAGAAACATACAATCGAAGTTGTTGTTGATCGTTTGAGTGCAAAACCTGATTCTAAATCCCGACTCACAGATTCGATAGAGACCGCATTACGTCTTGCATCAGGAATCGTTATCTTGGACTTTGTCGATGCAAAAGGTGGCGACAAAGAGCGCACATATAGTGAGCATCTTGCCTGCCATGACTGCAATCTCTCATTCGAAGAGTTAGAGCCTCGCTCCTTCTCGTTCAACTCACCATTTGGTGCCTGCCCTGAATGTTCTGGAATCGGTACGAAGTTAGAAGTTGATGAAGATCTCATTATTCCTGATGACTCGATTTCAATAAATGATGGCGCTATTGCACCATGGTCTGGTGGTCAATCTGCAGAATATTTCTTGCGTCTCATTGAAGCGCTGTCAGAGGATGTGAAATTTTCACTGGATACACCGTGGAAACGACTTTCTCAAAAAGCAAAAGAGGCTCTTATCAATGGATACGACTTCGAAGTACATGTCAAATATAAAAATCGCTACGGTCGTGTTCGCAATTATTCAACCGGCTTTGAGGGCATCGTTCCATTTATTCATCGCCGACATGGAGAAACAGATAGCGACTACAGCCGTGATAAATATGAGGCTTATATGCGCCAGATTCCATGTTCAGTCTGTAATGGAGCACGATTAAAACCTGAAGTGCTGGCTGTAACAATCGGTGATATGAATATTTCACAAATTTGTGAACTCTCAATCGGAGAATGTGCAACATTTTTACAAGAAGTTCAACTAAACAAGCGAGAAGCGCAGATTGCAGAGCGCGTTCTCAAAGAGGTACATGCGCGTTTAGGGTTTCTATTAGATGTTGGTCTGGATTATTTATCTCTTGCACGCCCAGCAGCGACTCTCTCTGGTGGTGAGGCGCAACGTATTCGTCTTGCAACTCAAATCGGTAGCGGTCTTGTTGGTGTTCTCTACGTTCTAGATGAGCCAAGTATTGGATTACATCAACGTGATAATCGCAGGCTCATTGACACACTTACCCGCCTTCGCAATCTTGGTAATACTCTCATCGTCGTTGAGCACGATGAAGAAACTATTCGTGCCGCTGACTGGATTGTAGATATTGGTCCTGGAGCAGGAGAACACGGTGGGGAAGTAGTTGTATCCGGTGATTATCAGATGCTCATTGATTCACGGACATCGATAACGGGTGCATATCTCTCGGGTCGTAAATCAATTGCGATACCTGCGAAACGTCGTCCTTGCGATCCAAAACGCAAACTTATTATCAAGGGAGCGAAAGAAAATAACCTTCAAAATTTAGAGGTCGAAGTTCCGCTCGGTGTATTTGTGGCAGTTACAGGTGTGAGTGGTTCTGGAAAATCGACTCTTATCAACGATATTTTGTATACAACCCTTGCAAATAAACTCAATGGTGCACGATTAGTACCAGGTCGCCACAGAACTATCTCTGGCATAGAATTATTAGACAAAGTGGTACATGTTGATCAATCACCGATTGGTCGCACACCGCGCTCCAACCCAGCAACATATACAGGAGTCTTCGACAAGATTCGTGCACTATTTGCCGAGACAACCGAGGCGAAGGTTCGCGGATATCAGCAAGGTCGCTTCTCATTCAATGTCAAGGGTGGGCGCTGCGAAAATTGCTCAGGTGACGGAACAATCACAATTGAGATGAACTTTTTGCCAGATGTTTATGTTCCCTGTGAAATTTGCCATGGTGCTCGCTATAACCGTGAAACTTTAGAAGTACATTACAAAGGCAAAACAATCGCCCAAGTACTTGATATGCCAATCGAAGAGGCATATAACTTCTTTGAATCAGTGACGACAATTTCGCGCTTCCTCAAAACGCTCTCAGATGTTGGCTTGGGATATGTTCGACTTGGTCAATCTGCGCCAACTCTTTCGGGTGGTGAAGCGCAACGCGTAAAACTTGCAACTGAATTACAACGTCGCTCAACTGGGAGGACAATTTATGTTCTGGATGAACCAACAACAGGACTTCACTTTGAGGATGTCAGCAAACTACTTGGAGTACTCAATCGTTTGGTAGATTCTGGAAACACTGTTGTTGTAATTGAGCATAATCTTGATGTCATCAAATCCTCTGATTGGGTCATAGATATGGGACCTGAAGGTGGATTTAGAGGTGGACTCGTTGTTGCGCAAGGAACACCTGAAGATGTTGCCTTGAATAAGAAGAGCTACACGGGTCAGTATTTGGCAGAGATTCTTGAATCAAATAGAGCGAAACCAAGCACGAAAAAAGCTACGGCCAAGAAGAAGCCTTAGCCATGGCAGATCCGCTTTCCTATAGACCGACGATAATTCCTGAAGAGCCAGGGGTATATCGTTTCTATAATGAAGCCGACAAAGTAATTTATGTAGGCAAGGCTCTCAATCTCAAGAATCGATTGAGTAGCTATTTTCAAAGCGGCCTGATGATGCGCACCAATCGCATGGTTCACGAGGCCGTACGCGTTGATTGGACGATTGTTGCTACTGAAACCGAAGCGTTGGCACTGGAATATTCCTGGATCAAGCAATATGCACCCACGTACAACATTCAATTTCGAGATGATAAGTCTTATCCATATTTAGCAATATCAGAAGGTGAAGAATTTCCACGGGTATTCATAACTCGTAAATCGAAGAGACCAGGACTTACCTATTTTGGTCCGTACATCAATACATGGGCACTGCGTAGTACTTTTGATGTGATACTAAAAATCTTCCCAATTCGCTCATGCACGAGCGGAAATTTTGAACGAGCACGCAAGTCAAAGCGTCAATGCTTACTTGGTGATATTGGAAAATGCGCTGCTCCATGTGTTGGATGGATTTCCCAACCAGAACATAAAGAGTTGAGTGCACGGCTTGCCTCCTTTATGTCTCATGGAAATGGAAAGATTCTCCCAATTCTCCAAGAAGAAATGACACGAGCATCAGATAGTGAAGAATATGAGCGTGCGCTAAAGATTAGAGATCAGATATCGACATTGGAGAAAGCTCAAGAATCAGCAGAGTCGGCACTATCGGCAAATCTGACTGCAGATTTCATCGCACTTCATCAAGAAGGTGCTCATGCAGCGGGGACTCTTTTCACTGTACGCGAAGGTGGGATCAAAGGGTCTCGTTCATGGATTGTCGATCAAGAACGAGCGCTTGAGGGAGATGATCAGATAGGCGCACTTCTCTCTTCAATTTATAGTCACAGTGTTGCCCAAGAGATTCCTGCCGAGATTGTGATTTCAGATTTACCAGTAGACCAAAGCGCTATTGAAGCATGGCTTTCTGGAATACGCGGCGCAAGTGTGACCTTGAAGATTCCACAACGTGGAGAAAAAGCAGACTTACTGGCAACGGTCAAACGCAATGCGCAATACGCACTTATCCAGTATTTGAGTAAGCGGGCAACTGATGCGGCAGTAAGTGGCAAAGCACTCACAGAGATTGAAGAGTTGTTAGACCTACCTAGAACTCCGCTTCGCATTGAATGTTTTGATATTTCAAATATATCTGGAACCTCTGTTGTTGCCTCGATGGTGGTATTTGAAGATGGACTTGCGAAGAAGAGTGAGTACCGTCGATTTATCATCGATACGACAGAGGGCTTTGACGATACACGTGCAATACATCAAGTAATTTCAAGACGATTGAAAAGACTTATCAATGATCGAGATGTAGATGCATCTGAGGTAGCCCAACTTGGTGGCCGGCTCAGTAAATTCTCCTATCCACCTCAGCTCATCGTCGTCGATGGTGGAGCTCCACAAGTAAGTGCTGCAGCGCGGGCAATGGCGGAACTCGGTGTCACTGATATTGCACTGTGTGGTTTAGCGAAACGCCTTGAAGAAGTATGGATTCCTAATTCTAAAAATCCCCTGATTCTGCCTCGAACGAGTGAGGGAATGTACTTACTTCAAAGAATTCGGGATGAAGCACATAGATTTGCAATCACTTTTCATCGATCACGCCGATCCAAAGTTATGTTGGAATCCTTACTCGATGAAATTCCAGGTCTAGGTGCTTCTCGTCGCGCTGCTCTATTGGAAAAATTTGGTTCTGTTGCGGGAATACGTAAAGCAAGTGCAGAAGAGATTTCGCAGATTCCAGGTATTGGAGAGAAAATTGCTGCTGCTATCTCGGAGCATATTTCCCATGTTGGTGTGCAGGTAATCAATACTTCTACAGGTGAAATTTCATAGTTGCATGAGGGTCCTTGACAGATGATGCAGGATAGGAAGATGACGAAAGAGATGCTGATCGTTACGGGAATGTCGGGTGCCGGCCGTTCGACCGTGGCGCATGCACTCGAGGATTTAGGTTGGTATGTTGTTGATAACCTGCCGCCGGCACTTCTGATGCAATTACTCACTCAAGGCACCGGCAGCGAAGCGAAATCTTTTGCAGTCGTGGTCGATGTTCGTGGCGGTGAATTCTTTGATGACTTGATGCACTCTCTCAAATCAATTACCGATTCTGGTTCTAAATATCGATTGCTCTTTTTGGATTCGACTGATCAAGCGCTGGTTCAAAGATTTGAATCAACACGCCGTCCACATCCGCTACAAGGTAAGGACCGAATCGTAGATGGAATTGCGCGCGAGCGAGAGAGATTAGAAGAAGTCAAGTCCCAGGCAGATATTGTCATTGATACTTCAAATCTCAATGTGCACCAATTGGAGAAGCGCACGGGTGAAATATTTGCAGCCGGAACGCTCGATGGAATTCGAATCAATATTCTCTCTTTTGGATATAAATATGGAATACCGGTTGACTCCGATCTTGTTTTAGATTGTCGCCATATTCCAAACCCGCATTGGATCCCAGCACTTAGACCCCTCAATGGATTATCTAATGAAGTTAGTAAGGAAGTATTGGGTAGTGAAGGCGTCGAAGATTTTGTAGAAAAATACGTTTCGTTAGTTGAAATGATGATCCCTGGATACCTCAACGAAGGTAAGAAATATCTGACTGTGGCAGTTGGCTGCACAGGTGGAAAACATAGAAGCGTTGCAATTGCACAAGAGTTAGCCCGACTTCTCAATTCGAATGCACAGAAGTTGGAGATCTCAGCACACGCTACTCATCGTGATGTAGGTCGTGAATGAGTTCTCCACGCGTTGTTGCTTTAGGCGGCGGGCATGGCCTTGCGAATACATTAAGTGCTTTGCGCACAATTACTGATCAGATCACGGCAATAGTTACAGTTGCCGATAATGGTGGATCAAGTGGTCGCCTGCGCGCTGAATTTCCAATATTTCCACCTGGGGATTTACGTATGGCTCTTGCTGCGCTCTGTTCTGATGACGAATGGGGGCGCAGTTGGGCGCAAATCATGCAGTATCGATTTACAAGTGATGGCGAACTCGATGGTCATGCCGTTGGAAATTTATTGCTTGCAGCACTATGGGATCGCGATGAAGATCCCGTTCAAGGATTAGATCGCGTAGGAACGCTGCTCAAAGTTATTGGTCGAGTGCTGCCTATGGCATCAGTTCCACTAGATATTGAGGGTCGATTCAATACATCTACAGGTCGCATTGTTGTGCGAGGACAAAAAGAAGTTGCAACTGCAAAGGGACGAATCGAATCTCTCACCATAATTCCTGAAAATCCGCGCGCGAGACCCGAGGCGCTAGATGCAATCCGAGATGCACAATGGATAACTATGGGACCAGGTTCGTGGTTCTCTAGCGTCATTCCACATCTTTTAGTACCCCAACAACGCGAGGCACTGGAAGCGAGCTCGGCGCGCAAGATCGTTATTCTCAATCTAGATGCACATCCGCAAACACCAGGGGAAGAATTTGCAGGCTCTACACCTGAAGAACACCTGGAACTTTTCCATCGCTATGCCCCTGAATTACAAATAGAATATTTTCTAGTAGATCCATCTGTTGCGAGAAATCGCACTTCTCTTGAATCACTTGCACGCGATTACGGGGGAGAGCTCGTAATTGCTGATATTCGTAAAGCTCCTGGCAGTGTTCATCACGATGAAAAAAAATTAGCATCCCAATTGAGCCACATTTTCAGGCAAAGCCTGATTGGATAAGCCCATGGCAATGACATCATCAGTAAAGGACGAACTCAGTCGTCTCTCAATAACTAAACCATGCTGCCGCAAAGCCGAGGTATCTTCTCTTCTTCGATTTGCTGGCGGGCTGCATATTGCTGCAGGGAAAATAGTGATTGAAGTTGAATTAGATACAGCGCAAAGTGCTCGCAGACTCCGCAAAGATATCTCTGATATTTACGGACATGAGAGCGACTTAGCAGTTCTCTCATCAAGCGGGTTACGCAAAGGTTCACGATACGTTGTTCGCGTTATCAACGAAGGCGAAGCACTTGCTCGTCAAACAGGTTTAGTCGATGCACAAGGGCGCCCAGTTCGTGGACTGCCGCCACAGGTAGTTTCTGCAGCGACGTGTGACTCAGAGGCTGCATGGCGTGGTGCCTTTATCGCGCACGGTTCTCTCACTGAACCAGGTCGCTCATCTTCACTAGAAATTACATGTCCTGGACCAGAGGCTGCCCTTGCACTCGTTGGTGCTGCGCGACGCCTAGGTATCGTTGCGAAAGCTCGCGAAGTTCGCGGTGTTGATCGCGTTGTTATTCGAGATGGTGATGCAATTGGAGTCTTGCTCACTCGACTTGGTGCACACGAAAGTGTCTTGGCATGGGAAGAGCGACGTATGCGTCGTGAAGTTCGTGCGACAGCAAATCGCTTAGCAAATTTTGATGATGCGAATCTGCGTCGTTCAGCGAGAGCAGCAGTTGCCGCAGCAGCTCGCGTGCAACGCGCAATGGAAATTCTTGGCGAAACGATTCCAGAACATCTCAAAGAGGCGGGTGAACTGCGTATTAACCACGGGCAGGCAAGTCTTGAAGAGTTAGGTTCACTTGCGACTCCGGCGATGACGAAGGATGCAATTGCAGGACGTATTCGTCGCCTCCTTGCTATGGCTGATAAGCGCGCCAATGATCTCGGAATTCCCGATACCGAAGCTGGCCTCTCGCCTGATTTGCTTGGGGAGTAGTCCTAGTTCCACTGATAGGATTAGCCACGACCCCAGTGTTGTGGCAGATTATTTGTCATATTCGCGTACTAAATGATTTCGAATTTAGTCGCCACACTTTTAAGCGAGGAATCAACAATGATAAATGTAGGAATCAATGGCTTCGGACGCATCGGACGTAACTTCTTTCGCGCGAGCCTTACTAATCCCGAGATCAATATCGTTGGAATCAACGACCTCACAGACAACGCAACTCTTGCCCACCTTCTCAAATACGACTCAATTCTTGGTCGCCTTGGACTAGATGTCACATTCACAGATGAGAGCATCACAGTCGGTGGAAAGACAATCAAAGTTTTTGCCGAGCGCGACCCAGCGAATTTGCCATGGGCATCAGTTGGAGCAACTGTAGTTATCGAATCAACCGGTCACTTCACAAAGGCAGCGGATGCAAAGAAGCACATCACTGCAGGTGCCAAGAAGGTTATTATTTCAGCGCCAGCAACTGATGAAGATATCACCATCGTTATGGGCGTAAATCATAAAAATTACGATGGATCAAAGCATCATGTAATTTCAAATGCTTCTTGTACGACAAACTGTCTTGCTCCAATGGCAAAGGTTCTCAACGATAATTGGGGAATCGTCAAAGGCCTTATGACAACTATTCACGCATACACAAATGACCAAGTTATTTTGGATTTCCCACATAAGGATCTTCGTCGTGCACGTGCTGCAGCGACAAATATGATCCCAACATCTACAGGTGCTGCAAAGGCAATCTCATTAGTTCTTCCAGAACTCAAGGGCAAGCTAGATGGATATGCAATGCGCGTTCCAGTTCCAACAGGCTCTGCAACCGACCTCACTGTTGAACTAGCAAAGGAAGCAACTGCTGCAGAGATCAATGCTGCAATGAAGGCGGCATCACTTGGCGAACTCAAGGGATACCTTTCATACACAGAAGATCCAATCGTTTCTTCAGATATCGTCACAGATCCTTCTTCTTGCGTATTTGATTCTGGTCTTACAAAGGTAATTGGCAACCAAGTAAAAGTTGTTGGTTGGTATGACAACGAATGGGGTTACTCAAATCGCCTCGTTGATCTCATTACCTATGTAGGCAAAACTCTTTAATGCAAGATTTTGCATCACTTGAACTCGTTGGAAAGCGAGTCTTTCTTCGCTGTGATCTCAATGTCCCATTGAAAGATGGTGTCATCAAAGATGATGGACGTATTAAAGCTTCGCTTCCAACGATAAAAGCTCTTCTTGAAAAAGGCGCTTCGATAGTTATCGCTGCACACTTAGGAAGACCTAAAGGCGAGGCAAAGCCAGAGTTATCTCTTGCTCCAGTTGCACTTCGACTAGGTGAACTTCTGGGTAAGGAAATAATTTTTCCTGGTGAAGTTATTGGAAGTGAAGTAACAAAGAGCGCTCAGAGTCTAAGAGCAGGAGAGATATTACTTCTTGAAAATATTCGCTATAGCGCTGCTGAAACAAGTAAAGAAGAGAGCGAACGCGCTCTACTTGCGGCCGAATTAGCAAAACTTGCAGATTTCTACGTTGGAGATGGTTTTGGGGCAGTTCATCGCAAGCATGCATCTGTCTATGATCTTCCAAAGTTGCTTCCACATGCAGCAGGCTTCCTCGTTTCTGCAGAGGTAGAAGTTCTTAAGAAACTTACCCAAAGTCCAGATAAGCCATATGGAGTCGTACTAGGTGGAGCGAAAGTTTCAGACAAGATTGCAGTTATTTCAAATCTTTTAGACAAGGTCAATGTCATGGCTATAGGCGGGGGAATGGTCTTCACATTCCTTGCAGCACAAGGCAAAGAGATTGGTTCCTCCCTAGTCGAAAGAGATTTGATTCCAACAGTCAAAGATCTCATCGCACAGGCTGCGAAAAATGGAGTAGAACTTCACTTACCTACTGACATCCTTGTAGCACCTAGTTTTTCAGTAGATGCACCAGCAACACTCGTAAGCGCTGATGCAATTCCTGCTGATCAAATGGGACTAGATATTGGACCAGAATCTGCAAAGGATTTTGCGAAAGCAATTGAAAAGTGCAAAACAGTATTCTGGAATGGCCCTATGGGTGTATTCGAATTTGCTGCATTCGCTCAAGGAACAAAAGTAGTTGCAGAAGCGCTGACTAAGGTTTCAGGCATCTCAGTCGTTGGTGGGGGAGACTCAGCAGCTGCTGTTAGAGCGCTTGGTTTCGCAGATTCTGATTTCGGATATATTTCGACAGGTGGAGGAGCATCCCTTGAGTATCTTGAGGGTAAAGAACTTCCTGGTTTAGTTGCTTTAGATCTGCAGTAATCCATAATCTATAAAGGGGTAATACATGCGTAAGCCACTCATGGCAGGTAATTGGAAGATGAACCTCAATCATCTTGAAGCAATTGCGGTTGCGCAAAAACTCGTTTATAGCCTTGATGATAAAGATTACGATGCTGTCGATGTAGCGATCATTCCTCCCTTCACAGATATACGTTCAATTCAAACTCTGGTCGATGGAGATCGTCTTCGACTTCTATACGGTGCGCAAGATATGTCACCAGATGCATCGGGTGCCTTTACAGGAGATATCTCTGGCTCAATGCTTGCAAAGCTTGGTTGCACATTTGTTGTACTCGGTCACTCAGAGCGACGTGCAATTCATCAAGAGAGCGATGCCCTTATAAACCGCAAAATTAAAGCTGCTCTTGCTAATGAAATCACACCAATTTTTTGTGTTGGAGAAGAGTTGCCAGTGCGTGAGTCAGGAACACATGTTTCCCATGTGATTCGCCAAATTCGCGCTGGACTTGAGGGCCTCACAAAGCCAGAACTGAAAAAAATTGTTATTGCTTATGAGCCAGTCTGGGCAATCGGTACAGGAAAGACTGCAACGCCAGAAGATGCACAAGAAGTCTGCGCCGCTATTCGCGAAGAGATTGAAACTATTGGCTCTGCCGAGATTGCTGCTGCGATGAGAATTCTCTACGGGGGTTCTGTAAAATCTTCAAATATCGTCGAAATTATGAAGCAGGGCGATGTCGATGGCGCACTCATAGGCGGGGCGAGCCTAGATCCTGAAGAATTGGCGAAAATCGCTAAATTCCATCTTGCTGGCTAATCCCTAGTATCCTTACCCATCTAGTTACCTACAGGAGTCCAACGTGAAATTAGCTCTATCAATTCTGCTCGTTGTAACGAGCGTTGTAATGATCCTGCTTGTGCTTCTCCACAAGGGCAAGGGAAGCGGACTCTCCGATCTTTTCGGCGGTGGTATCTCTTCAAACTATGGTGGTTCATCCGTTGTAGAACGCAACCTTGATCGCATCACTATCGTTGTTGGCGGTCTTTGGTTCGCACTTGTTGTGGCACTGAGTTTGGTCTTGAAGTAAACCGATTTCTAATTCTTTGAAGGAGTAAAAGATGGCAAGTGCAATTCGTGGAAGTCGCGTCGGTGCCGGCCCTATGGGTGAAGCCGAGCGCGGTGATTCGATTGCTCGTTCACACGTCTCGTACTGGTGCTCAAATGGACACGAAGTTCGTCCATCATTTGCTGAAGAAGAGACAGTCGTCATTCCTGCTGAGTGGGATTGCCCAAAGTGCGGATTCCCGGCAGGTCGTGATAAAAATAATCCACCTAGCCCAGTCAAGAATGAGCCATACAAAACTCACCTTGCTTATGTAAAAGAGCGTCGCACAGATGCAGAAGGTGCTCGCATTCTTGAAGATGCGCTCCGTAAATTACGCGGAGATGATGAATAAAAGTTTCTAAGAACTAAAGTTGGCGGGCTGCTTCTAGTAGCTCGCCAATTCCATTTCTACGCGAATTTAGGTGTAGGCGCAGTAATGGATAAGAACGAGATTCAAGGGCACGACCATCACCAAGTGCTTGAGCCATCAAGAGTGTTTCAAATCCGAAATTCTTTCCTGGAATTGCAAAATCAATATCGCATTTTCCTGTAATTTGCAGGAAAGCACCATTGCGTTGCCCACCTTTATGGAATTGGCCAGTTGAATGCAAGAAGCGTGGGCCCCAACCAAAAGTGACAGGCCGCTTTGATTTAGCAGCAAGAATTTTCCTCAATTTTGTTATCTCTACATCGTCTGCACGATCTAAGTAAGCCATGATTGCAATGTAGCCATCTTCTGGAATATTGGAGATAAATTCTTGAAGCGAGGCGAGTACTGAATTACCTTCACCAAAGATCGCAATTGATTTATCTGTATTTTCTGCTACAAATATTGGCAACGTGCCAGACCATTCAGCAAGAAGTGTGGAAGTTTGCTCCTTTGCCTCAGTCACATTGGGTTGATTGAATGGATCAATTTCAAGCGCCGCACCAACCAGTGCAGTGAGCCATTCCCATGTAATGAACTGCGCACCAAGATCGCCAGATACAACGCAATCTGCATTACCGGTAAATGAAATACGGAGTGGATCTCCTTCGTTACCTTCTTGTGCATTTTCAACAACAACTGGAAGACGTCCCACTTGGTTTTTGCCAGTTGATTCAGCAACTAATTGTTCGATCCAATCGCTCAGCCCGGGCATTCCGCTATTTTCATCCGTGAAGGTGAGGTATTGACCGGCGGTTGCAAGTACATAAGCGCAATCAAGTATTGCTTGTGGGGAGTTGAGGAAATCTCTTTGAGCATCAATTGCACTATCGAGAAGTATGGAAATATCAACGCCAATAAGTGCAGATGGCACTAAACCGAATGCGCTAAGAACGCTAAATCGTCCGCCGACATTAGGGTCTGCATTTATAACACTGAGACCTTGTGCTCGTGACTCTTTATCTAAGGGGGAGCCAGGGTCGGTAACAATGAGCATGTGTTCCGCTAGTGCTAGTCCAGCTTTTTCGAATTCGCGGGCAAAGAATGCTCGGGCTGATGCAGTCTCAATTGTTGAACCCGATTTTGAGCTAACAACAACAAGAGTCTCTTCCAACTTTCCAGAGAGTACATTCTCGAGGTAATGGGGATCGGTTGAATCAAGAATAAACAAATTCCTTTTATAAGTCTGTGCAATCACTTCGGGTCCAAGTGATGATCCACCCATTCCTGCTAGAACCACATATTTCTTATCACGATGCTTAGCAGCAAGTGCATCTACTGTAGGCAAGAGTTCTCGTGATTTTTCTGGCAGGTCTACCCAATTCAGACGAATAGTTGCCTCTGCCATCGCATCAGGGCCCCAAATGGTTGGATCCTTTTTCGCTAAGCGCTGATGCGCATCAGAAATACGGGCATACAAAGTGCTTTGACGATCGGCAGGCGACACCTTTGATGCAAAAGAATTCATTACTTTGTTCCTGAAATTACCGCATCAACAATTGCTTCTGGGGTGAAACCAAACTCTTTGAAAAGAACTGATGCAGAGGCAGATGCTCCGTAGTGGTCCAAGGAAATTGCAGTGCCTTCATCCCCAATAAGTTCGCGCCATCCTTGAGCAATGCCTGCTTCCACGCTGACACGATTTGTAATGGATGGAGGTAGAACTTCATCGCGATATGTGCGGCTTTGTTCGTTGAACCATTCAATACATGGAGCACTGACTACTCGCACAGAAATAGTTTTTTCAGCCAGAACTTTCTGGGCTTCTAAAGCGATACTCACCTCAGATCCAGTTGCGATGATTATGGCTACTGGGTTTTTAGAATCCTTGAGAATGTAAGCGCCTTTATCTACATTTGCTGCATCCCCATGAGTTGTGCGATCAACTACAGGAAGGTTTTGGCGCGAAAGCAAAATACCGGCTGGCTTGTCTCGCTTGAGAATGCTCTTCCATGCTTGCGCTACTTCATTTGCATCGGCTGGACGAATAACTGCAAGGCCGGGAATCGCACGCAGTGCTGCGAAATGCTCAACTGGTTGATGCGTAGGACCATCTTCTCCCAAACCAATGGAGTCGTGCGTCCACACAAAAATACTTGGAACTCCCATCAGTGATGCAAGACGAACAGCTGCTCGCATGTAATCGCTAAATACTGCAAAAGTTCCACCGAAAGTTCTGGTGAGACCATGTAATGAAATTCCGTTGAGAATCGAAGCCATTGCATGTTCGCGAATACCAAAGTGAATAACTCGACCGTAAGGACTCGTATTCTTCATCGCACTAGTTGCAGGTAAGAATGAAGAAGAACCCTCAATAGTTGTGTTATTACTTTCTGCCAAGTCAGCAGATCCGCCCCAAAATTCTGGAAGTACTGATGCAATCCCTTGAATAACATCACCTGATGCCTTGCGAGTAGCAATCTCTTTTCCAGCTTCAAAAGTAGGTATCGCTTTTTCCCATCCATCGGGAAGTTTTCGCGAACGTAGTCGTGAGAGTAATTGCGCCTTATCTGGATTCTTTGTTGACCAACTCGCAAACTGTGTATCCCAGTCACTGCGAATAGCTGCTCCACGATTCTTTACTTGGCGAACATGATCTAGGAGTGCTGCTGGCATCGCAAAATTTTCATCTGGATTGAGGCCAAGTAATTTCTTAGTCTCTGCAATTTCGCCATCACCAAGTGCCGAACCGTGTGACTTAGCAGTTCCTTGCGCTTTTGGAGCCGGCCATGCAATGACAGAGTGCATTCTGATCAAAGATGGGGCAGAGGTATGCGCCTTGGCAGCAGTCATTGCTTTATCGAGTGCAGGTAGATCTACATTTCCATCACCTTGCGCAGCTACATTAATGACATGCCAGCCGTATGCACGGTAGCGAGCACTGACATCTTCAGTAAATGCTACGTGTGTATCACCCTCGATAGAGATTCGATTGTCATCGTAGATAAGAACTAGATTTCCAAGTGCTTGTGTTCCAGCAAGAGATGAAGCCTCAGCACTTACTCCCTCTTGTAAATCACCATCAGAACAAATCACCCAGATAGTGTGATCGAAAATAGATTTCGCAGAATCCGGATCTAGTAGGCCCTTCTCATATCTAGCAGCCATCGCCATACCAACTGCAGTTGCAACACCTTGACCGAGCGGTCCTGTTGTCATTTCAACGCCTGCGGTGTGGCCCCATTCAGGATGCCCGGGTGTGAGTGAATTCCATGTTCTAAAACTCTTCAGGTCTTCAATTTCCACGCCGTAACCACTAAAGAATAGTTGGATGTAAAGAGTGAGCGATGAATGACCGCAGGATAAAACAAATCGATCTCTAGCTAGCCACTGAGGGTCTGATGGGTCATGGACTAAATGACGTTGAAAAAGATTGTAGGCAACTGGTGCGAGTGACATTGCAGTACCGGGATGGCCATTGCCAACTTTTTGTACCGCGTCCATAGCAAGTGCGCGTGCATGGGCAATTGCCAAATCGTCGTTCGCGCTCCATTGGTGCAGTGATGACATAGCGTGTGACCCTTTTCTATCCAAGTGTTATCGGTGTGGAAGTGCGAGTTGCTGAGAGCCAGATTCGCCACGCTGCGAACCAGACAAGAATAGAACCTAACATGTGAAGGGCGACCAATAATTCTGGAACACCTTGAAAATACTGCACGTAACCCAGAATTCCTTGAGCAATACTGAGTAGCCCAAGTATTCGGATGAGTCTCTTTGTTTCGCTCGATGGTTTGCCAACGAAATAATATGCGATGGTAATCAATAAAAATAGAATTACTACTTCTGCATGAATCCGCGCAATAGTTTGGATTTTAAAATCAAAACGTGGCGACCCTACATCACCAGCGTGGGGTCCTGTACCAGTAACAATAGTTCCAAGAACGATTACTGTAATGGCGAAGAGAAGGTGAATACGAGCAAAGAGCGATATCTTCTCTATCTTTATAAATTTTTTATTGTGTTGCTGATACAAAGTAATTCCAGCAGCAACTAATGCAATTGATAACAAGAAATGGCCTGCTACGGGAATTGGATTAAGGTTTGTTAGGACTGTGATGCCACCCAGAACACCTTGTCCAAAAATTCCCAGCAATTGTAAAAGAACGAGAGTGCGTAGATCTTTTCTTCCAGATTTCAATACTGCGATAATTGCAATGATCGAAGCTAAAAGGAGCACGAAGGTGAGAAGTCGATTTCCGAATTCAATCCAAGAGTGAAAATCTCCTTCGACTTGGCCCTCAACGGGGCGATATGAGCCTGGAGTACATTCAGGCCAGGTTGGGCAGCCGAGGCCAGAACCTGTTAGTCGCACGCCGCCACCAGTCAGGATGATTGCACTCTGAATAAAGAGTAAGAGACCTAAGCTAAATCGAAGGTAGCGAGTGGCCATGTTCGTAGCCTAGAACCCCGAGCGAAGGCCTCGGACCTTCGGCGCGTGTGATACTAAATGGCGCATTAGAGCGAATTACGACACAATAGTGTTGTGAAAATCAGCGCCTCGTCTTCAGCCCAGTTTGGGGAAGATCTTCGTACCCGAGATGCCGTGGCGCGCTCAATCCTAGAAAATGGCCCATCGAGTGCAGTCACTCTCGGAGAGCGTTTATCTCTAACGCCAGCCGGAATTCGTCGCCACCTCGATTTGCTCGTCGCCGATGGAATTTTAGAGGCGAAGGATCCACGAGCATCTGCAGTTCGCGGAAGAGGTCGTCCTTCAAAAGTTTTCGTTATGACAGATTTCGGTCGTCAAAATTTCGAACATTCCTACGACGACTTAGCCGTAGCCGCTCTCAAATTTATGTCTGCTCAATCTGGCACTGAACTTGTGAATGCATTCGCACAATCTCGCGCAGACGATATCGAACGCAAAGGCGCACTTGCACTTGCAAAGCGTTCCCATAAAACTGATGCACTTGCTTCTTTTCTGACTGAACAAGGGTATGCAGCAAGTGTTGTTGATCGCCCAATGGGTCAAGAAATTTGCCAACACCATTGCCCAATAGCCCACGTAGCTGCCGAATTTCCACAACTGTGTGAAGCGGAGACTGAAGCATTCTCCAAGCTTCTAGGAACTCACGTTCAGCGCCTTGCAACTATCGCTCACGGTGATGGAGTCTGTACAACTTTTATCCCTGCTCTAAAAACTTCCACGAAAACAAATGCAACAGGAAAGGTACGTGCATGACTATCGCACATCCAGAGCTCGAAGGTCTTGGAAATTACGAATACGGTTGGTCAGATAAGAATGAGAAATCTGATAACTCCAAGCGCGGTCTGAGCGAAGAGGTCGTACGTGATATTTCAGCGAAGAAGTCAGAGCCACAGTGGATGCTCGACCTACGCCTCAAAGGTCTCGGTCTTTTCTACAAGAAGCCAATGCCAACATGGGGTTCAGATCTATCTGGAATTTTCTTCGACACAATCAAGTATTTTGTTCGCTCGACAGAGAAGCAAGCAACAACGTGGGATGACCTTCCTGCTGATATCAAGAATACTTACGACCGTTTGGGTATTCCTGAAGCGGAGAAGCAACGTCTTGTCTCTGGTGTTGCTGCGCAATACGAATCTGAAGTTGTGTATCACTCAATTCGTGAAGATTTAGAGAAGCAGGGCGTCATTTTTCTTGATACAGATAGTGCCCTCAAGCAACATCCTGAGCTATTCAAGGAATACTTCGGAACTGTAATTCCTGTTGGAGATAACAAGTTTGCAGCACTGAATACTTCTGTGTGGTCTGGTGGATCATTTATCTATGTACCTAAAGGCGTACATGTAGATATTCCATTGCAGGCTTACTTCCGAATCAACACGGAGAATATGGGTCAATTCGAACGTACTCTCATCATTGCTGATGAAGATTCATATATTCACTATGTAGAGGGTTGTACTGCGCCAATTTACAAGTCGGATTCTTTGCACTCAGCAGTTGTTGAAATTATTGTGAAAAAGGGCGCACGCGTCCGTTACACAACAATTCAAAATTGGTCTAACAACGTCTATAACTTAGTGACCAAGCGTGCTACTTGTGCTGAAGGTGCAACTATGGAATGGGTCGATGGAAATATTGGCTCAAAGGTCACTATGAAATACCCAGCAATTTTCCTAATGGGTCCACATGCAAAGGGTGAAACACTCTCACTTGCATTTGCAGGCGAAGGCCAGCATCAAGATTCTGGAGCAAAGATGGTTCACGCTGCTCCTTACACATCATCATCTGTAATTTCTAAGTCAGTTGCTCGCGGTGGAGGGCGTACTTCATATCGCGGACTTGTTCAAGTACAAGAAGGAGCGCACCATTCTGCAAGTACTGTGAAATGTGACGCGCTTCTTGTAGACACAATTTCTCGTTCAGATACCTACCCATATGTTGATATTCGTGAAGACGATGTTTCAATGGGTCACGAAGCTACTGTTTCAAAGATTAGTGATGATCAATTGTTTTATTTGATGTCACGCGGTCTTACAGAAGATGAAGCGATGGCAATGATTGTTCGCGGATTTATCGAACCAATCGCTCGCGAGCTACCAATGGAATATGCCCTAGAGCTCAATCGCCTCATTGAACTTCAAATGGAAGGCGCTGTTGGTTAATGTCTTTACTCACAACAAATTACCTAACTCCAACTGGACGTGAAGAGGCGTGGAGATTTACGCCTCTCAAGCGTTTAGGTGGACTCCATGACGGCACTGCAAAGGTGGGGGATCGTCAATCGCTTTCCTACAAGAGCAGCGCCTCAGGAGTAAAGTTTGAAAGAATTTCTCGCGAATTAGCAACATCGCCCGTTGAAACTGACGATGTTGTTATGCAACGAGTTCGAGAAGGTGCGCACAATGTGGCCACTCTTACGATTGCAGCAAATACTGAAGTAGCAGAGACGATTACATTGTCACGTTCTGCACAAGGACTAGATTCTGCAGAGTTCTCTCGTGTTCGTATTGAACTTGGAGCCCATGCTCGCGCAACTGTGATCATGGAAAATACAGGAGACGCGTTTCTCGCTGAAGATGTTGAGTTTGTGCTGGCACCTGGTTCAAATCTTACTTTTGTATCTTTGCAAGAATGGAATACGGGCTCAACCCACCTTGCTAAGCACCATGCAATTGTTGATCGTGATGCATCTTTCAAATCCATCACGGTGACAGTTGGCGGCTCACTAGTTCGTTTATTGCCAAGTGTTGAATTTATTGGCCAAGGAGCATCTTGTGAACTTCTTGGAGTTTATTTTGCAACAGAAGGACAGTTCTTCGAACACAGAATGTTTGTAGATCACAAGGTTCCTAATGCAAAATCACGTGTGAATTACAAAGGAGCACTTGCAGGTCAAGGTGCTCACACTGTTTGGATTGGTGATGTGTTTATTCGCGCAGCAGCTGAGGGCACTGATACTTATGAACTGAACCGAAATTTACTGCTCAGCGATGGTGCTCGCGCGGACTCTGTGCCAAACCTTGAAATCGAAACAGGCGAGATTGTTGGTGCTGGTCACGCTAGTACAACTGGACGCTTTGATGATGAACAACTGTTCTATTTGATGTCTAGAGGAATTGAACTCTCTGATGCGCGTCGCCTCGTTGTGCGCGGATTCTTCAACGAAATTGTTACAGAAATTGGTGATGCAGTAATCCAAGATCGACTAATGGATCGTATTGATAACGAACTTGCTAAGGCGGGTTCATAAATGGCTGATCTTCAACTTTCCAATCTTGTATCTGGCAAGCCAGTCCTACTCGAAAAGAATGGCGTATCAGTATGCGTTACTCGCGTAGGTGATGAAGTCTTTGCAATCAATGATGTTTGTTCACACTCTGATGCATCTCTCTCCGAAGGAGATGTCACTGATTTCAAAATTGAATGCTGGCTCCATGGAGCCGAATTTGATTTGAGAACTGGGGAAGCAATCACGTTGCCAGCCAATATGCCAGTTGCAGTTTATGCAGTAAAGGTTGACGGAGATTCCGTCACCATTGAAATTTAGAACCGATACGAGAGACGAGAGACGATGAGTACATTAGAAATCCGCGGTTTACAGGTAAGTGTCAATACAGATGCTGGCGCAGTTGAGATCCTCAAAGGCGTTGATCTGACGATCAAATCTGGTGAGACACATGCAATTATGGGACCAAATGGTTCAGGAAAATCAACTCTTGCTTACTCCATTGCTGGCCACCCAAAGTATTCGATTACAGGTGGCACAGTAACTCTCGACGGCGTAGATCTACTTGAGATGACCGTTGATGAGCGAGCAAAGGCTGGTCTATTTCTAGCAATGCAATACCCAGTTGAGGTTCCGGGAGTTTCAGTATCGAACTTCTTGCGTACTGCTGTGACTGCACTTCGCGGTGAAGCACCTAAGTTGCGTACATGGACTGGTGAAGTAAAAGATGCAATGGAAGCCCTGAAAATGGATCCTGCATTTGCAACACGTAATGTGAATGAAGGATTCTCTGGTGGAGAGAAGAAGCGCCACGAGATTATGCAGTTGGAATTGCTCAAGCCAAAGATTGCAATCTTGGATGAGACAGATTCAGGACTCGACGTCGATGCACTCCGTATCGTTTCCGAAGGCGTAGTTCGCGCTAAAGAAGCAAATAATTTAGGAGTACTTCTTATTACTCACTACACACGCATATTGCGCTACATCAAACCAGATTTCGTACACGTCTTTGCTAATGGCAAAATTGTCGAAGAAGGTGGCGCAGAACTTGCAGAGAAACTCGAAGCTAACGGGTATGCGGAGTATGTCGGTAGCTAACCGATAGTCATGAGTGAACTCGATATCACAACAATCCGTAAAGATTTTCCAATCTTTACAAGGACTATTCGTGATGGAAAAAAGTTGGTTTATCTAGATTCAGGAGCTACTAGTCAAAAGCCGCAAGTGGTCATCGATGCTGAAGTAAATTTCTATTCCAATAACAATGCAGCCGCGCACCGAGGCGCTCATCAGCTCGCCGAAGAGGCGACAGAGGCCATGGAATCAGCACGTCAGATTGTTGCAGATTTTTTAGCGGCCGATTTAGATGAGATCGTTTTCACGAAGAGCGCAACTGAGAGTCTGAATTTACTTGCATATTCTTATACGTCACTTATAACAAAAGATGACAGCATTGTGGTAACCGAGATGGAACACCATGCGAACTTGATTCCTTGGCAACAATTAGCCGAGCGCACTGGTGCGACTCTGAAGTGGTTCGAAGTTGATTCCGAGGGACGACTTGATCTTTCTTCGATTGATCAAGTGATTACTGAGGATACAAAAATTGTTGCCCTTACGCATCAATCAAACGTTCTTGGAACAATTAATCCATTGGAAGCAATTGTTGCTAGAGCCCATGAAGTTGGCGCTGTAGTAGTACTTGATGCGTGTCAATCAGTTCCACACATGCCCATCAATGTTAAAGAACTTGATGTTGACTTCCTTACCTTCTCGGGACATAAGGCAGTCGGTCCAACAGGTGTTGGCGTCTTGTGGGGGAGAAGCGAGCTTCTAGAGATGTTGCCACCCTTCCTATTTGGTGGATCAATGATTGAGACAGTAACGATGACAAGTGCGACATGGGCGCCAGCACCACGTAAGTTTGAAGCAGGTGTTCCCAATATGGCCCAGATAGTTGGATTGGGAGCAGCGCTAAATTATTTATCAAAGATCGGAATGGAGAAGATTTTCCATCACGAAGTAGAACTAGGTGCATATCTCATTAAAAGATTGAGCACCATTGAAGGTCTGCGAATAATTGGTCCACAACATATGCAAGCACGCGGTGGAACAGTCTCCTTCACATTCGGTGATATCCACCCGCACGATCTTGGTCAGTATTTAGATGCGCAGGGAATAGCTGTTCGTACCGGACATCACTGTGCGTGGCCACTGACTCGCAAGTTAGGAGTTCCGGCGACGACTCGTGCTTCTCTCTATTTCTACAACGATGAAAGCGATGTAGATGCACTAATTGATGGAATTATTGGAGCTAAGAAATATTTTGGACGCTCATAATGGAATTAGATGCGCTCTATCAAGAAGTAATTTTGGATCACTATAAGCACCCTCAGCACAAAGGATTACTTTCTACATATGACGCACAAGTTCACCACGTAAATCCAAGTTGCGGTGATGAGATAACTCTCAACCTTGCTCTTGAAAATAACTCCATTTCCTCCATCTCGTGGGATGGGGTGGGTTGCTCCATCAGCCAAGCAAGCGTTTCGATTATGAGCGATTTAGTAATAGGCAAGAGCGTCGATGAGGCTCGAGTTGTTTTGGATAACTTTGTTGAGCTTATGCAGAGCAAGGGGATAAAAACTGGTGATCCCGCGATTCTCGAAGATGCTGTCTCATTAGCGGGAGTCTCAAAATTTCCAGCTCGTATTAAATGTGCACTTTTGGGCTGGATGGCTTACAAGGATGCAGTGCTTTCTGCATCAACCAAATAGAATATTTCTCTAACGGAGGTAATGATGAGTACGACTGTTGATGATATTACTGAGGCAATGAAGGATGTAGTTGACCCAGAACTTGGGATTAATGTTGTTGATTTAGGACTCATTTATGACGTCATGGTCGATGAAACAAATATTGCAATTCTCAACATGACTCTTACATCTGCAGCATGCCCGCTGCAAGATGTTATCGAAGATCAAACTCGACAAGCACTTGCCGGAATGACAACGGATGTGAAAATCAATTGGGTTTGGATGCCACCTTGGGGTCCAGATAAAATTTCCGATGATGGAAGAGAACAGCTGCGCGCTCTCGGATTTACGGTTTAGAAAATGTCGATGCATGCGGCTTGGATGACGCATCGCTCAATGACAGCAGATCCATCAGTCAAGGAACAAAAGCTAAAGCCTGGAACCGTAAAACGAATATTTTCTTTTGCGCAGCCTTATAAGCGCAGCATCATTTTATTTCTTATCACCGTCGTAATAGATGCAGTTCTAATTGTTGCAACGCCGCTGCTTTTGCGAAGCCTGATAGACGATGGTGTAATTCCAAAGAATGGCCAATTAGTTACGCGCCTCGCCCTCATGGTTGGAGCTCTGGCTATTGCGGATGCGCTGATGAGCATGATTGGGCGTTGGTACTCATCTGAAATTGGTGAAGGTTTGATTTATGATCTTCGTACTTTGGTCTTTGCTCATGTTCAAAAGCAATCAATAGCCTTTTTTACTAGAACGCAGACTGGCGCACTCATCTCGCGAATCAATTCTGATGTCATTGGGGCCCAACAAGCATTCACCGCCTCTTTATCAGGGGTAGTTAGCAATGTTGTGAGCCTCGTTTTAGTGGGTACAACAATGTTGATCCTTTCGTGGCAAATAACTGTTGTCGCACTCATCCTTTTGCCAATGTTCCTTATTCCCACCAAGTGGGTCGGAAGAAAGTTGCAATCTTTGACACGAGAATCCTTCAATTTGAATGCTCAAATGTCGAGCACGATGACAGAGAGATTCAATGTTTCGGGAGCGATGCTCGTTACTCTCTATGGACAACCTTCGCAAGAGAAGGAATCTTTTCGCGCAAGAGCTCGCAAAGTTGCCGATATTGGAATCACAATGGCGCTTCTCAATCGCCTCTTCTTTATCGCCCTTACAAGCGTGGCAGCTATTGCAACCGCTATTGCATATGGAATTGGTGGCCACTTGGCGATCTCAGGAACTGTCACCGTTGGAACACTTCTAGCAATTACCGCACTTTTGGCCCGTTTATATGGACCCCTAACGGCACTTTCTAATGTCCGCATAGATGTGATGACTGCACTAGTTTCATTTGAAAGAGTTTTTGAAGTCTTGGACTTACAGCCGATGGTTAGTGATAAATCCAATGCAAGAGTTCTTGAAGCAAAGAATCCAACAATTGAATTTCGAGGCGTAGGTTTTCATTACCCTCGAGCAGAGGAAATATCACTTGCGTCACTCGAATCTGTAGCAAAAGCAGAAACAGTACAAAGTGGTGAAGTGCTAAAGAATCTCTCTTTCGTCGCACAATCTGGAACTCTGACCGCCCTTGTTGGACCATCAGGTGCTGGTAAGACAACTATTAGTGCACTACTTCCACGTCTCTATGATGTAACCGCAGGTTCCATTCTGATAGATGGCAACGATATTCGAGATCTAACGCTGGAATCTTTGCGCAATTCAATAGGTGTAGTTATGCAAGATGCACATCTTTTTCACGAGACAATTGCCGAGAACCTTCGCTACGCAAAAAATGATGCGACTGCGCAAGAGATGCAAAGCGCATGTGAAGCAGCCCAAATATGGAAACTTATTTCATCCCTTCCAAATGGCCTCGAAACCATGGTCGGTGAACGCGGTCACCGCTTATCTGGCGGAGAGAAACAACGCTTAGCGATTGCGCGATTATTGTTGAAGTCACCATCGATTGTGATCCTGGATGAAGCGACTGCGCACTTAGATTCCGAGAATGAACAGTTAGTACAAGATGCTCTCAAAGTTGCCCTCAAAGGTAGAACTAGCATCGTTATTGCACATCGTCTCAGCACAGTCAGAGATGCAGACCAGATTTTGGTTCTCGACAAAGGTGCAATAGTTGAACGCGGAACTCATGATGAACTCGTTACGCAGGGTGGCTTGTATTCAGATCTATACAACAGACAAGATTTAGCGGGTACGACGAATCAGGATTCGTCCATACACGACTAGTCCTCCAAAAAATATCCATTGCAGGGCATACGCCATATGTGGACCATCGCTTAGTTCTGGAAGTTGAGCACTTACTTGTGGCGTTAGGGTTGGAGTGGATCCGTTTAGAAGATCTAAATAGAAATCTTCAGTATTTTCCCGTGATTGAGCATTTACTTCAGAGGTAATCCCACTCTTGCCTCCACCAGGAAGAGCGAAGAATGTTCCAGATGGAAGAGAAGTACCTAATCGGAAACGTCCAACGATGCTCACTTGCTCTGCTGGAATCGGTGGCGTGATTGGTGCAGTAGTTGCATCAGCACCCGCTTTGACCCAACCCCTGTCTATCCAGAAAATTTTTCCTTTCAAGTTCGTAAAGAGAGTCAGAACTTCATATCCATATTGACCCTCAAAGTAGCGATTGCGAAGCAGAATTTGTTTATCGGGACTAAATCTTCCCTCTGTCTTTACTTGTCGCCATTCCAATTGCAATGGATCTTCAATCGTATTCGGTAGGTTGATTGCCGACATAGATGATTGCTGAGCAATAAGTGAATTACGCTCGTGTCTATCAATTCCACGATGATATTGCCATTGCGCAGCCCATAGGGTGAAAATAATGAGAAGGAGCGCGACGAGACTCTTGAGAATTCCAAGAGGTTCTCTCGTTTTTGTCATATTGTGAGTTTAGTTTATGAAAGTGATTTTGGTTTCTTCTTCATCACTGACAATCCAGGACCTACGGTCTCGCGACCAGCATTTGCAACTACTACAGCTATATATGGCAAGAAAACAGCGCCTACGAGTGCAAACCATCGAAATGGACTCGGCAATATAACTGTAAGAATGAAACAAAGTGTTCTAACCATCATGGAAATAAAATAGCGTTTTTGACGTGCTGCCTGATCTGCACTGAGTCCCTTGGGAGCAGAAGTGATGTCGAATATTTCATCTTCTTTAGCCATGTTTGAAGCCTAAATGGTGTGAAGAGTTTATGCATCCGCTAGCTATTCGTGCCCATTCTTTGTTTACGCCTGAGTAGCCATTAGATTCAGGGTATGAGCGATCAACAACACTCAATAGCGTTAGTAACTGGCGGCAATAGAGGTATTGGTCTCGCTATTGCGCGATCATTGCAAAAAAACGGACATGATGTAGTTATTACTTATCGTTCAGGAACTCCACCAACAGGATTCAAGAGCGTTGTGATGGATGTGACCTCCACTGAAAGCGTTGACGCCGCATTTGACGATATTGAAATCAAGTGGGGAATCCCAGAAATAATCGTTGCGAATGCTGGCATTACTAAAGATGGATTAGTGATGAGAATGAGCGATGAAGATTTTCAAAGTGTCATCGATGCAAATCTCACTGGTTCTTTCAGGGTTGCTCGTCGCGCAACTAAAGGTTTACTCAAACTAAAACGTGGACGATTGATATTTATTGGATCAGTCGTAGGGGGAGTGGGTGCACCGGGTCAGGTGAATTACTCATCGAGCAAAGCTGGTCTTCTAGGCATGGCTCGATCTTTTGCTCGCGAATTAGGCAGTCGAGGTATTACTGCAAATGTAATTGCACCGGGTTTCGTTGAAACTGATATGACTGCTTCGTTAGATGAAAAGCGAAGAACAGATATTGCAGGTTCGGTACCACTGGGAAGGTTTTCAACCGCAGATGAAATCGGGGATGTCGTATCCTTTATTGCTTCACCACAAGCGAGTTACATTACGGGTGCACTTATTCCCGTTGATGGCGGATTAGGAATGGGACACTAAAAATGGGGATTCTCCAAGGAAAAAGAATTTTAGTTACTGGTGTTCTCACTGATGCATCAATTGCATTTCATATTGCTCGGATAGCGCAAGAGGAAGGCGCGACCGTGATTCTGAGTTCGTATGGACGCGTCCATCGCCTAACAGAGCGCATTGCTGGTCGTCTTCCGCAACCCGCGCCAGTAATTCAATTAGATGTCACTAATGATGAAGATTTAGCAGCTCTACCCGATCGCGTTCGCGAACATGTTGATGGTCTCGATGGTGTTGTCCATTCAATTGGTTTTGCGCCAGAAGCAGCACTTGGTGGAAATTTCCTCAATACTGCTTGGAAAGATGTAGCTGTTGCATTTCAAGTTTCAGCATTTTCGCTTAAATCTCTAACGATGGCCGCACGCCCTCTTTTCAGTGGTGGTGGTTCAGTTGTTGGACTTGATTTCGATGCCCAAGTTGCATGGCCGAAATACGATTGGATGGGCGTTGCAAAAGCAGCGCTCGAATCAACATCTCGTTACCTAGCACGCGACCTCGGTCCAGAAAATATTCGAGTCAATCTCGTTGCAGCAGGTCCCATTCGCACAATGGCTGCGAAATCAATACCAGGTTTTGATGAGTTTGAAAAAGTTTGGAATGAACGCTCACCACTTTCATGGGACACCACTGATCCAGTTCCTGCCGCCCAAGCTACTGTGGCGCTGCTCTCTGATTGGTTTCCTAAGACAACAGCAGAGATTATTCATGTCGATGGTGGCCTTCATGCGATGGGTGCTTAGGCGCGAATTTCTCTATTTGGGCTCGCTCGGGTAATCTTTGCACCAGACCAGTGGCTCCGGCTGCTGCAAGAGGAGTTACCGCTCCCACCTTCTTCGCTTCTAGCGATTTGGTTCGTCGGGTATGACTAAAGGATTGAATCCTTTTTCTAGCCCTTGCGGTTGCGATTTTTGTAGCGCTTGATTCACTAGAAGCGTTCGACACAACCATAAGGAGCACAAATCACAACAGAACCGCGCATCAACGATCGAATTCGTACACCTCAAATTCGTCTCATCGGTTACACCGGAGAACAAGTTGGAGTTGTAGATATCGATACAGCGTTAAAGATGGCAGATGAAGTTGGTCTCGACTTAGTTGAGATTGCACCAGATGCTAATCCGCCCGTATGCAAGATCATGGACTTCGGAAAATATAAGTACGAAGTTGCACAGAAGGCCCGGGAAGCGCGACAGAACCAGACCCACATTGTGGTGAAGGAAGTGCGTTTAACACCAAAGATCGAAACTCATGATTATGAAACCAAACGTAATCAAGTTGAGAAATTTCTCAAGGGTGGCGACTGCAAGATCATGGACTTCGGAAAATATAAGTACGAAGTTGCACAGAAGGCACGGGAAGCGCGACAGAACCAGACCCACATTGTGGTGAAGGAAGTGCGATTGACACCAAAGATTGAAACTCACGACTATGAGACCAAACGTGCTCAAGTAGAAAAGTTTCTCAAAGGTGGCGACAAGGTGAAAGTTACGATGAAGTTTCGTGGAAGAGAACAAACGCGTCCTGAGTTGGGTTACAAAATGTTGCAACGTCTTGCAGAAGATGTTGCAGAAGTGGCCTTCATTGAATTCGCCCCAAAGCAAGAGGGACGAAACATGACGATGGTCCTGGGTCCAACGAAGAAGAAGACAGAAGCAGTTGCAGAACAGAAAGCCGCACGCAAAGCGAAAGCCGAAGCTGCAGCTGAGACAACCGAGTAAGGGAGCATGTAATGCCAAAGATGAAGACACACAGTGGGGCTAAGAAAACCTTCCGCGTCACAGGTACAGGAAAGATCATGCACGAGCGCGCTGGTAAGCGCCACCTTCTCGAGCGCAAATCTTCACGACAGACACGTCGCTTGAGTACAGAGACTTCAGCAAAAGCAACCGTAACAGTGACCGCCAAGCGCATGCTTGGTTTGAAATAAGGAGCGTGACTAAATGGCAAGAGTAAAACGTGGAGTTCACGCAGCAAAGAAGCGTCGCACAACTCTCGAGCGCGCAAGTGGATATCGTGGACAACGTTCACGTCTTTTCACAAAGGCGAAAGAGCAAGTTACGCACTCAATGGTTTATGCATTCAATGACCGCAAAGATAAGAAAGGCGATTTCCGTCGTCTTTGGATTCAACGCATCAATGCTGAATGCCGTGCAAATGGACTTACATACAACCGCTTCATCCAAGGCCTAAAGGCTGCAGGAGTTGAAGTTGATCGTCGTGTACTTTCAGAGCTAGCAACAAATGAGCCAGCAACTTTCAAGACACTAGTTGATGTTGCTCGCAAAAGCTTGATCTCTGCTTAATAGGCACCAATGATTGAGAGCCTTCATTCGCCACATATTGCGCGAGTGAAGGCTCTTATTGGTTCTAGGGGAGTAAAAGAAAGACGGAATGCAGCTCTTTTTGTAGCTGAAGGAATTCAAAGCGTTCGCGAAGCAATCACATTTCGCAAAGAAATATCAATCGATACTCTTTATCTGACAAGCAATGGACGCAATCGCTTAGAGGAATCAATCAATATATCCGACATCAATACTGTTGATGTGAGCGATGAAGTAATGGCTGCCATATCAGAGACGATTACGCCACAAGGAATTCTTGCAATTTGCTCAATCCCACAGCGCAGTATTTCGCAATTACAATTACGCGGAAATAGCAGAATAATTTATTTATCAGAGATTCAAGATCCGGGAAATGCAGGAACCATTATTCGCTCAGCTGATGCAATGGGAATGAGCGCCATTGTTACTTCGCCAGGAAGTGTTGATCTATTTTCGCCGAAAGTTGTGAGATCCACTGCTGGTTCGTTATGGCATATACCTGTTTTTGAAGGCGTCTCCTTGGATGAAATAATTGCTGCCTTCCCGCATACTCAAATGTTTACATTGGGATCAAAGGGTTCGATCACACTTCCAGAATTGCGAGTAGAAAATGATTGCATTGCAATATTTGGCAATGAAGCTAGGGGCATTGCAACGCCACAGAATCTTGCGCAGGTGAGCATTCCCATGCCAGGAAATGCTGAAAGCCTCAATCTCTCTGCTGCGGCATCAATTGTTATGTATCACCTTTCAAATATCCCGACCTCTGCTAACTCGTCGCGATAGAGTTCGCTTCATGGATTCAAAGGAAGTAGCAGGCTGGGTAAAAGATGCTCAAGCTGCCTTCCTCTCGGCAGGTGACCTTGATGAACTCAAGAGTGCACGTCTGGCGCACATGGGGGATAAAGCTCCTATTTCATTAGCGAGTAGATCACTCGGTTCGCTCTCACCAGATGAGAAAGCATCATTTGGAAAAGTAATCGGAGATGCGAAAGCGCAGATTGCAAGCGCTCTTGATAGCGCTACAAAGAAATTAGAAAATATTCGCGATCAGAAAGTACTGCTTGAAGAGGTAGTAGACATAACGCTGCCTGCCAGCCGAATGCACAGAGGTGGATTGCACCCAATATCAATTATCAAGAATGAGATTTCAGATTTCTTTATTGAACAAGGTTTCTCAGTTGCAGAAGGGCCAGAGATGGAATCTGGCTGGCTCAACTTTGATGCTCTCAATATCCCCGCTGATCACCCGGCACGTACTATGCAAGACACATTCTTTATCGAACCTTTGGAATCTGGCATGGTTTTGCGGACTCAGACATCACCAGTTCAGATTCGCACAATGTTGACCCAAGAGCCTCCCATCTACATCATCTCTCCAGGGAGAACTTTCCGCGCTGACGAACTCGATGCAACTCATAGTCCCGTCTTTCATCAGGTAGAAGGACTTGTCGTTGATCGAGGTATCACGATGGCGCACCTGAAGGGCACTCTTGATAATTTTGCGCAGCACATGTTCGGTGCAGATGTAACAACTCGACTTCGACCCTCGTTTTTTCCTTTCACTGAACCAAGTGCAGAGATTGATATCTTTTTCAATGGCCGCTGGATCGAATGGGGCGGTTGCGGAATGGTCAATCCTAAAGTTCTTCAGACGTGTGGAATTGATACAGATATCTTTACTGGTTTTGCATTTGGAATGGGTTTGGAACGTACATTGATGGTTCGCCATGGAATTACTGACATGCACGACATCGTCGAGGGAGATTTACGTTTCACTCGACAGTTCGGTATGGGGTTGTAATGCGCGCACCGTTATCGTGGTTGCGTGAATTCGCCGCTATCCCAGAATCAATAAGTGCGCAAGCAATCTCAGATGCATTCATTCGCGTTGGCTTTGAGGTCGAAGAAATCATCACTCAAGGCGCAGATTTAACTGGCTCTCTTGTCGTTGCAAAAGTATTGGCGATTGAAGAGCTCACTGGAAACAAGAAACCCATTCGTTATGTCGAATTGGACTGTGGGGAGAAGCAGAGTCGATTTGTTATATGTGGAGCCACTAATTTTGCAGTGGGAGATTTAGTTGTTGCAGCCCTTCCAGGAGCGATTCTTCCAGGAAATTTCGCAATCTCAGCGCGTGAAACTTATGGGAAAACAAGCAATGGAATGATTTGTTCTTCGCGCGAACTCGGCTTAGGTGAAGATCATTCTGGAATTATTGTTCTTCCTGCCAACTCTCTCAACGTCGGTACTGATGCAATAGAAGCCCTAGAAATCAATGATGTAATCTTTGATATCGCAGTAAATCCAGATCGCGGCTATGCACTCAGTATTCGCGGTTTATCTCGCGAAATTGCGGGTGCTCTTAACGTGAAATTTGTTGATCCAGTAGAAGCACTCAAGAAACTCGAATTCAAAAAGAGCGGTAATGGGGTTACGCCCGTTCTCGAAGATGGCGCTTCGGTCTTTTACTTGCGAACTCTGGCCAATTACAAAGCAGATGCACTAACGCCGCTATGGATGTCTCGTCGCATCGAGAAAATGGGAATGCGCTCGATTTCACTTGCAGTCGATATTACGAATTATGTGATGTTGGAATTAGGTCAACCATTACACGCATTTGACCGTTCAAAGATAAAGGGAAGTCTGCGAATTGGTAGAGTCAAGAAAGATCAGAAGTTCACAACGCTAGATGGCCAGGAAAGAAATATTTCACCTCAAGACCTAATGGTCATGGATGACAATGGTCCACTAGCACTTGCAGGAACTATGGGTGGCTTAGAATCCGAGATTACAAATTCGACTACTGAACTTGCACTTGAAGCGGTCCGTTTTGACCCGATTGCTATCGCAAAGAACTCACGACGACATAAACTTTCAACTGAGGCATCGCGTCGTTTAGAGCGACAGGTGGATTCATCTTTGGCGGAGTTTGCTTCAGCGCGTTTTGCGCAACTATTGATTGATTTGGGTGGGGCCAGTCATGTTGATTCGCAGCATGCAGGCGAGCCACGCTTTGCACCAATCGTAAAGCTAGACCCTGCTTATGTTTCCCAAATCTTAGGATTTTCTATTACACCCGAAAAGATTCGCGAAATCTTGACTGTGATTGGTTGTGACGTCGATAAGGAATTCAATGTTGATCCTCCCTCATGGCGTTGGGATCTCACTCAGCCAGCGGATTTTGTTGAAGAAGTAGCTCGCATGATTGGCTACGACGCTATTCCTTCATTGCTACCTCCGCGGCCAAAGCATGCATCTCTGACATGGTCGCAAAAACGTATTCGCGTTATTTCTAGCGCTCTGGCAGCTCGTGGTTTGTCAGAAGTGCAAACTTTTCCTTTCACGAGTGATGCGATCATTGAATCTATGGGATATGTCAATGAGCGCGCTAAGACATACCGAATTGCAAATCCTATGTCGGAAGACTTCCCAGTTTTACGCACCCACCTCATTCCGGGCCTTGCAGCAGTTGCATCTCGCAATATTGGACGCGGCGCGAAAGACTTTGCAATATTTGAAGTTGGTTCCATCTTCAGAAACTCTAAAGATCTAGTTGCTGCAATCTCGCCAGAGTTAGATAAGAAGCCGTCGAAAGCAAAGATTGATGAAATTTTCGGAAGCGTTCCAGTTCAACATTTACATCTTGGAGCGATTCTCGTTGGCAAGGTTGAAGACACAAGTTGGCGCGGTTCATCTCGTTCATACGAATGGAGCGATGCAATTGCAATGGCGCAAGAGATGTTGCAATTATGTAATTTAGAATTCACAGTAGTGCGTTCAGATTTCGCTCCTTGGCATCCAGGTCGATGCGCAGAACTTCTCATTGATGGTAAGGCTGTAGCTCATGCAGGCGAATTACACCCTCGAGTTGTAGAACAATTCTCTCTTCCTGCTCGTTCTGTTGCATTCGTAATCAATCTCAGTGCACTTCCACAATCTCCACTAGTACGAGGAGAGGGAGTTGGCGCTATGCCACCTGCCCTTCAAGATGTTGCACTCATAGTTGATGAAAAAGTCAGCGCTGCATCAGTTGAATCTGCTCTTCGAAAAGGTGCGGGCGAATTACTTGAGTCAATTGTTCTCTTTGATCGATATGACAAAATGGGTGATGGCAAAATTTCACTTGCATACTCTCTTACCTTTAGAGCGTCGGATCGCACCCTGACTGGGGCGGAAATTGCGCAGGTTCGTGAAGCGGCAGTGGCCCAGGCAGTCAAAGATTGCGGCGCTATCCTCCGAACCGCATAATTATGCAGGGATTTGCATAATTATTAATATTTGCTAAACTGTCCTCATGAGAACTGCAGTAATCGGAGCAAGTGGATATTCAGGCGGAGAACTCCTGCGCATTCTTGCGGGGCACCCTGACTTTGAAGTTGCGGCAATATCTGCTCATTCCAACGCCGGGGAAGATGTCATTTCCATTCATCCATTTCTGCACTCTTACGCAGGGCGTAAGTTTGTTGAGGTTAGCTCAATCAATTGGAAAGAGATTGATTTTGCTTTTCTAGCACTACCGCACGGAGAATCAGCAAAAATCGCTCAAGATATTCCAGAAAATATAAAGATTGTTGATCTGGGTGCAGATTTTCGATTACACGATGCTGATGACTGGAATAAATACTATGGTGGAACTCATGCAGGAACCTGGACATATGGGCTTCCAGAATTATTTAGAGAACATATTGTTGGACAAATGCGGATTGCGAACCCTGGTTGTTATGCAACAGCAATTGCATTATCAATCGCACCGGTGACTAGTTTCATCGACACAGACATAGTCGTCGTTGCTGCTTCAGGTACTACTGGCGCCGGACGTAGCGCCAAGATAAATCTTCTGGGAAGCGAAGTGATG
>JAPLBJ010000064.1 GCA_026392845.1 Actinomycetota bacterium | reverse complement strand
CCCGTCGCACCTGTATCGCCTTTTGATCCAACAGAACCTGCCGCTCCAGTGTCACCTTTTGCACCAGCTAAACCTGGTGCGCCATTAGTTCCATCTGCTCCTGCGCTTCCGGTATCACCTTTTGCGCCTGTAGAACCTGCTGCGCCAGTGTTTCCTGTTAGGCCAGAGAGACCTGTAAGTCCCGTAGGTCCTTGAGATCCTATTGGACCTTGCGAGCCAACACTTCCATTTGTTCCATTGATTCCATTAGTTCCACTAATACCTGCAGCACCACTTAGCCCCGTGTCACCTTTTGCACCTGCGGGTCCTGTTCCAGATCCGGAAGATCCCGCGGGACCTTGCGCACCTGTTGCACCAATGCTTCCTGTTGTACCTTTCTCCCCTTGAATACCTTGCGGGCCAACAGAAGTTGTTGCATTAGTAATATTTTTTGCATCGCTTCCATTCTTTCCATCTAAACCATCGGTGCCTGCGATTCCGCGAAGTGAGGTTGGGGTTGGCCATTTACCTTTTGTTTTTGGTCCATAAATATTTGCGTTTTTTATATCAATGTAAAAATCTCCATTTATTCCAATTGCAGATGACGGTGGAATTGTTCCACCAAGAATTGTGTTGGGAATTGCCGCAACTGTTCTTCCTGCAGATTTTGGTTTCGAAACAGAAGCTTTCGTTGCCGCGAAACTTTGTGCAGGAAGGACGATGAGAAGTGCGGTGGTGATCAAGGCTAGGGAAGTTCGCTTCATGAGGCTCCTCAAAACCATTGACTGAAGGTTTACTGAGAACAAGTCTGAAACTGCGAACGATTCGCGACTATCGGGAGATGCCCATCACTTCACGATGCTTTTCGGATGGCTGACCCCAGTATTGAGCGCCGTATTGCGCAAAAAACCCACAAGGTTTTTTCAGGTTTTCTCCCTACTCTTTTGAGCATTGAGGAGTTATCTACGAGTAGTCAATGACGTACAGTCAAAGGCACCGATACTTCATAAGAAGGAAGGCGACATAAAAATGTCATCAAAGAAGACAATCATCGCAATCGCAATCACGACCGCTGCTCTAACAGTTGGTTCAGTTGGTTTTGCGAGTGCATCATCAAAATCAACAACAAAGATTTCAACAACTCGTACAACGGCGCGCGTCACTGGAATTACTAATCCAATGGGTTCAATGAAAGGCAGACCAGGAAGTGAAGTTGCCTCCGTTCTAGCTGCACTAGTTACAAAGGGAACAATAACTCAGGCACAAGCAGATGCGATTATTGCGGCAATTACTGCTGCGCAAATTGCAGAACATGGTGTTGCAGGTGGACCAAAAGGGATTCCAAATGCAGATCGCTTGGCAATGGATAAATTAGTTTCAGATGCTATTGGCGTCGATACAGCAACTATCAAGTCACGTCTTATGGCTGGTGAATCACTAGCAACAATTGCTGGTGCAAAGAAAGATGCACTTATCGCAGCACTTGTTGCAGATCAGACAAAAAGAATTGATGCAGCTGTAACTGCAGGAAAAATCACCGCTGCACAAGGAACAGCGATGAAGGCAACTCTTCTTGCACATGTGACTGAAGGAGTAAACGCAACTCGTGGAGCAGGATTCTCTGGTGCTCCAAAGGGTGGAAAAGGTGGACGTGAACATGGCGGTATGGGCGAACGTGACCATGCACCAATGGGAGTAGCACCAAAGATTCCAGCACCTACTGCATAGATAAAAAGCTTCATACCTCCTCCGAAAGGTAAAGGCCCGCCACATAAGCAATGTATGTGGCGGGTTTTCCTTTGCCCGAATAAGTACATGGCAGACTGTCCACGTGCGCATACATATTGGTAGTGATCATGCAGGTTTAGAACTCAAGAACGCTTTAGTAGAGCACCTGAAGAGCAAGGGTCACGATGTAACTGATCATGGCCCACATGTCTATGACGCACTCGATGATTACCCAGTCTTTTGCATTCCGGCAGCGCAAGCAGTTGCTAAAGATGCAACATCACTTGGAATTGTTTTAGGTGGTTCAGGAAATGGCGAACAAATTGCCGCCAATAAAGTGGCTGGCGTTAGAGCGGCGCTTGCGTGGAATATTGAGACTGCCCAATTAGCTCGCTCACATAATGATGCCAATGTTGTTGCTATTGGTGGACGCATGCATCCCATTGAAGTGTGCAAAGAAATTATTGACGCCTTTATTGCCGAGCCATTTAGTAATGATGAGCGACATATTCGCAGAATTGGATTGATTGGTAAGTTTGAGAAAGATAAAACTATCTAAAGTACATAAAGTCAGTTACTTGGTGTTTCTTATCTAAGCCTTGTCCTTCAAAACGAGTCAGTGGTCGCCATTCTGGCTTAGGTACTACTCCGCCAGTAAATAAATCGCTTGCAGAAAATACTTCCGAGATTCTCTCTGCATAGGGAACCCAATCTGTAGCGATGTGAAAATAGCCACCGGGTTTTAGTTTGGAATGAATCACTGCAATAAATTCTGGATTAACGATGCGGCGCTTGTGGTGTTTCTTCTTTGGCCAAGGGTCAGGGAAATAGAGATGAAAACCATCAATGCTTTGATCTTCAATCATGTAATGCAAAACCATATGTGCATCTTCTTCAATGACCTTTATATTCTTTAGTTGGGCTTCATCTATTCGGCCTAAAAGTTTGCCAATTCCGGGTGGATGTAAATCAATTGCAACAAAAGCAGTCTCAGGAAGGTGCTGGGCAATATGGGCCGTTGCCTCTCCCATTCCAAAACCAATTTCTACAACGAGCTTTTCATGTGGTGGAAATAGAGAAGCTAAATCAACTTTTTCTTGAGTGTAGGCAATTCCGTATGTCAGCCACAAAGCATCTTTCGCGGCCTTTTGTGCCTCAGTGATGCGTGAACCGCGAATTGTGTACGAGCGGTTAGTAGGGCGTTCCATAAGCTAACTCTGTCATGGTTGGATAACAACATTGAAATCGAGTAACTAAGGGAGTTCACGGTGCCAGGAGTAAATATCACCCAAGCAGAGGCAGCAGCACGTTCGGCGATTCTAAAAGTCGAGAGCTACGTCATTGATTTAGATCTAACCACTGGGGCTGAGACATTTCGCGTAAAGACTGCAATCAAGTTCAAGGGTCTAAAGCCTGGTGAATCAACATTTATTGATGCTGTCGGTAAGAGCGTTATTTCCGCAACGTTGAATGGTCAGAGCTTCGATACAAAATTTGATGGAGAGACTATTTATTTACCTGCAATTGCAGCCGAGAATCTTTTGGAGATTGAGCTCGAAGGC